>CALZMB010000001.1 GCA_945788485.1 uncultured bacterium
TTTGTCTTCAGCTGCCGTCCGCTCTGCTCTATCACCATCTGCGCATATTGGAGAGCCTTCTGTTTGTCGCCCATGGTGAGATAGACCCTTGCCATGAGAGCCCTGACGGCGTGGAGGTTGAGGTGAATCTTGCGGTCGGTCATGAAAGGCGTCTCGTCTTCGTGTCCCTGTTCGTCGGCGAGCAGCCGCTCTGCCTCGGTGAGGTCGGCGAGGACATGGCTGTAGTTGTCTCGGAGCGGTTCGAAGTCGGGGATTTTGAGCGAGAACTCGGTGGCATACGGTATGCCGTCGGCCTGTGCGTCAACCGTGATCTGCCGGGCGAAGAGGCGCATGAGGTCGAAGTGCATGAAGGCGCGCAGCGCAAGCGCCTCGCCGCGATAGACGGTGGCGGGGTATTGCGCGGCATTCGCGATGAGGGGCGAGTTGATGACGCTGTTGACGTTGGAGATGTTGTTGTACATGTCTGTCCAAATAGAGGCGAAGACATTCTTCACGCGGGTGTCGGCGTAGTTGTACTGCCCCAGCGCCGTCACGCTCTCGTTTCCGTAGCACCACAGCGTCTGCGACATTATCTCAAGCGCAGAAAAATACATCTCCTGCCCGTAGAGCGATGTCGTGCGCAGCTTGGCATATACGCCGTAGAGCGCATCCTCGACGCCCTCGTTGGTCTGCAGCAGCTCGTCGCGCTTCACCTGCCCGTCGGGCGTGATGTCGAGGAAGCTGTCGCACGATGTCGCGGCAATGCTGAAGCCGACAGCCGTCACGATATTTATTATGATTGTCTTGTATGTCATTTCCAAATTATAAAGTATGAATTATAAATTGTAAATTGTAGATTATAGATTATAAATCAGAATGTCACGTTCACATAGAACTCGAAGCCCTGGCTGTAGAGATAGTCAGTGCCGCGTTCGATCTTCACCGTCGAGAGGCGTAGGATGTCTGTGAAGTTGACGCCGCAGCGCAGGTTGCGTACATATATCTTGCGGCAGAGCTCGTCGCTGAACTCATAGCTGAGGTTGAGTGTGCCGAGCGTGAGGGTGTTCTCTTTCTCGGCGAAGCGGTCGGTCTGCTCCGGGCGCGAGCTGTCGGCAATGTCCTTGTAGAGCGCGATGTCGCCCGGCTCCTTCCAGCGGTCGTCGAAGACGCGCTGGTCGGCGTTGTATTTCGGGTTGCTGCCCTCTACCTTGCTCACGCGCGTGGTGTTGTATATCCATGCCCCGAGGCGCATGTTGAGCAGGGCATAGAGGCTGAAGCCCTTCCAGAAGATGTTTGTGCTGACGGTGCCTGTGTAGCGTGGCTCGGTGTCGCCGATGAGCACCTTGTCGGCAGAATCGTAGTTGAAGGTGAGCTCGCCGTTGCGTTTGATATACACCTCGCGTCCCGTGGCGGGGTCTATTCCTGCTGAGCGGACAAGTTTGAGAGCTGTCGTGCTCTCACCCTCGGCATACTGCGGCAGAGGGGTGAGCGACGTGCTGGAGTTCTCCTCGTTCTTGTTGTTTATCTCCTCAAGCGCCTTGTTGATTTTCGTAATCTTGTTCCGGTTCATATAGCCCGACGTGCCGAGCTTCCAGTAGAAATCTTTCGAGCGGAAGATGTAGCCGTCCACCTGGAACTCCAGACCCTTGTTCTCCATCTCGCCGAGGTTTGAGGTTGCCTGCGTGACACCCGTCGAAGGCGGCATGGAGCGGTCGAGCAGCAGGTCGGTGGTCTTGCGGAGGTATGCGTCGATGACGAAATTGAGGCGGCGGCCGAACATCGAGAAGTCGAAGCCGACGTTATAGTTCATCGTGCGCTCCCATGCGAGATCGACATTGCCGATGGTGAGGGGCACGGCGCCGATGCCGTTCTTGTATTCGTAGGTGTTGAGATACTGGTACATCGTCATCGCCTGGAATGGCGAGAAGCTGACCTTGCCCGTATATCCCATAGAGAAGCGGAGCTTCATGAGGTCGATTTTCTTCTTCGCCTCTTTCATGAAACCCTCGTTGAGGATGTTCCAGCCCGCGCCAACCGACCAGAAGTTTCCCCAGCGGTTGTTCTCGCCGAACTGTGACGAGCCGGTCGTGCGCCATGTGCCGTCAACGAAATATCGGTTGCGGAACGAGTAGTTTGTTGTGAGGAATGCACCGACGGTGGCTGTCTCGCCCTGCGAGCCGTAGGGCTGGCGGTCGGAGGGATAGCCAGAGGCGTTGCCGATGAACGAGAGCTGGTCGTTGAAGAAGCCGGTCGCCTCGGTGGTTTCCGTGCGCGTCTTGTCGTGGTTCACCTCCCAGCCGAGCGAGGCGGTGATGAGCGATTCGTCCTTGAACATCTTGTTGAACGTGCCGACGACGTTGGCGTCGTAGCCCGTCGTGCGCGTGTCGGCCTTCATGAGCTGCCCGCGCTTGGTGAGGTCAGGCTCGTTCTTGTAGCTCAGCGACTTTGGCGAGGTGAACGAATCAGACCAGCCCAACGAGCTGGTGATGTTTAGATGTCCCGTGAGGCGGAACATCTTGTTGATGTCCCAGCGCACGTCGGTGCTGTTGTTGAACGAGTGCGTGCCCGCCTTGGAGTAGCTGCCCAGCTCTGCCTCGTAGAGAGGGTTGTTCATGTCCCACGAGAGGTTGGTGTTGACAGTGCCGTCGGCGTTGTACATCGGGTCGTAAGGGTTCATCTGCGTGTATTGCGAGAACGAGCCGTAGGGCGTGTTCTTCGTGTCAACCTCAGAGTATGTGGTGCGGTTGGAGATGGTCACCATGTTCTTGATGAAATAGTCGAGCTTGAAGCCGATGCTGTAGCGTTTGCGGTAGTCGTCTTTCATCACGCCCTTCGTGTCGCCGTAGCGTCCGGTCAGCTCGTAGCGCATGTTCGAGGCGCCGCCATAGACGCGCAGCGAATGGTCGTGCGAGAAAGCCGTGCGGGCGGGCTGTGCCAGCCAGTCGCTGTTCTGCCCTGCCATCACGAGTTTGTACCGCTCGTTGTAGAGTTTGTCAAGCTCATACTGCTCAGGCAGCCCGGTGACGGAGTTGACGGCGCCCTTCGCGTCGTACAGACCTGCCATCTTCTCGTATTTCAGCTTGTCGGCGGCGTTGAGCAGGTTGTAGTCGCCAAGTTGCGGTAACTGCAGGTCGCCTGTGAAGTTATACTGCACGCGGACGGTGGAGTTCTTGATGGGCTTGCGCGTGATGACGATGACGCCGTTGGCTGCCTTAGAGCCGTAGAGGGCGGTGGCTGACGCGTCTTTCAAGACGTTGATGGTCTCCACCTCGTTCATGTCGAGGTCGTACAGCTCTTGCATCGTAATCTCCGTGCCGTCGAGGATGATGGTGGGCTGGTTGACATCCTGCCCGGAGTTGGAGAACGAGCTGGTGCCGCGCAGCACAAGTTCTTCGACGTGGTTGGGGTTAGAGCCTTGCGACGAGTTCTGCACCACCGACATGCCGGGTGTGAGGGCGGCGATGGCGGTGAGGATATTGGTGTTCGACACCATCTTCAGCTCGTCGCCCTTAATCTGCGTCACAGAGCCGGTGAACGTCTCTTTGTTCTTGTTCACATATCCCGTGACGACGACATCCTCAATGGTGTGCGCATCGTCTTCGAGAAACACTTTCAGGTTGCGCATATCTTTGCCCGTCGAGGGTATGACCTTTGTCACCATGCCGATATACGTCACCCGGATTTCAAACTCGCCCTTCGGCACGTTGAGCAGGAACTTGCCGTCAACGTCGGCGGAGGTGGCAGTGAGGAGCTGTCCGCCACGGTATATTGCCACACTCGCCCCGGGCAGTATCTCGCCGGTGGCTTTCTCAAGCACGGTGCCATCTACTTTCACCACATCCTTCGCCTGGCTGACGGATGTCAGGGCAGCGGGCGGAGCGGCGGGGGCGGCACTCGCCGGAGCAAAAGGGACCGCGCTCGCAGAGGCTGTCATCGCGGCTGCAAGACAGAGGCGCACAAGCGAGTGTACCCGTGTCTGTTTCTTTCTTGTCATGTTCATTCAGCTGAAAAAAAACGAAAAGAGTTCCCTACGATTGCCGTTGACAACCGCCGGGAACTCTTAGTTATATACATGAGTGGTTATTATTTCACCAATACCTTCTTCACGCCCTTAGCTGTCTTCACGATCACAATTCTGCCGTTGCCGGCTGACTTGAGCTGACGGCCAGAGAGGTCGAAGATGCGTATGTCATTGTCGTTGCCGGCTGACACGCTGACGTTGTCGATGCCGGAGGTTGACTTCTGGGCTGTGATGTTATCGTACAGGGCGAGGCACTTCTTCTGTTCGTTCCAGCTCTCATCGTAGCTTATCTCGAAGAGGCTGAAAGAGCCGATGCTCAGCGAGCCGTTCTCGTTGCGTGTGAAGCTGATAGGAGAGGTGGAGCCGTTCATGTCGAATATCTTCCAATAGGTCTTTCCAACCTCAACATTCTTGACAAACATGCCAGAAGCCATCTCTGCCTTGTTGGCGTCATCCTTAGAAGGAGTGAAGCGGATGCCGCCGTAGTTAGCTGCATTGGCATCTGCTGTGATGAATGTGGTGACGAACTGTCCGTATTCGCCTTCCGGTTCAATAACGATAGGGAACGTTGCCGGATAGTCTCCCTCAACATATTTTGTCACAGAGGCTGTAGCCTCGTATGTGCCGTCCCATGTCAGCACGACAGGCTCTTCTTTTGCCGGGGTGAGAGTGTTCGTCTGGTAGCCGCAAACGTATGCTGTCTCATTTCCGTATTCGCCCTTAGCTACGAAGAAGTCGCCGAGAGTGAGAGTGCCGTCCTCGTTGGCTGTGAGCTTGAGGCTTGTAGCCTGTCCGTTGACGTCGGTGAGCTTGTACCATGTCTGATAGTCGTCAGACGACTTGATGTAGATGGCACCGTATGGGCTGCTGTTGAGTGAAACCTCTGCTTCCTTTGGATTGTCGGCAGACAGAGTGAGCTTCATGCCACCCTGATTCATGTTGCCAACTTCGAATCCGAAGAGCTTGGTGATATAGTATGCGTCAATTGCTTCATAATATGTGATAACTGTCTCACCTTCTGTTGGAAGGAAGTCTGTACCTCCGCTTAAGTCCATGTAGCTTGCTGTCTTAGAGGTGTATGTGCCAGCCCAAGAGAAGTCAGCTGCCCCAGCCTGCTTCTTTGCGCTACCGTTCATCCACCACTGCACGAATTCAATAACTTCCTTTTGTTCGCCATCAACTTCCTCCTGGCTGACTGTGCCGATGACGAGGGAGTTGCCCATTGTCATGGATGTCTCAGAATTGTAATTGAATGAGATGTTGCCAGATTTGCTGCCGTACATGCCTACAATGCGGTAGCCCTTAGCTTCGTCAACGAGGTTACCATCGTATGGGATGGAGAGTGTGTTTCCGTCGAAAGTAGCATCGAGAGTGAAT
Organism: uncultured bacterium; assembly: GCA_945788485.1. Lineage (GTDB taxonomy): Bacteria > Bacteroidota > Bacteroidia > Bacteroidales > Bacteroidaceae > Prevotella. Next base: position 5,378 of record CALZMB010000001.1, read on the forward strand.
GGTGCGATACCATCGATAGTGAATGTGGCTTTATAATTATTTACGTCACCGTTCTGAGCGAGAGTGAGGATGTAAGATGTTGGGAGCGGAGAACCTGGCTTTGTGTCGTATTCTCCTGCGCCAGCCTTCACTGTCCACTCGCCGGAGATATCAGCGATGTCGATATTCTCTGCCTCTAAAAGCACCATCTTCACGTTGGTGAACTTGGCGAGGACGTCGCATGTGCTGTTGTCGTAGTCGCAGTTGCCTACGAGAGTGAAGTCAGGCACGGTGATGGTCTTGGCGTCATCGCTGATAGTGAAATATAGGGCACCGAGAGCCACCTCGCCGAACGGATACTTGCCGTCTGCCTCAGAGTAGTAGATGCCATTGCCGAAGACTCCATAGTTGTTGCCGCTTGGGTTGGTGACCTTGAACATCTGCTTCTCCTCAGAGAAAGCGTTCACCTTCATGGCTTCAGAGCCTTTGGCACCAGCGAAGCCGGTAATCTGCGCGTCGTAGATGTTTGCGGCATCCTTGGTGATGATGACTTCGCTTTCTGCCGCGAAATAATCCTTGAAGGCTTCGCCGGCTTCTGTCACCTCGACAGTGGCGGTGAATTGATACTTGCCGAAGAGTTCGGCCATCGACGACACCTTTGCCCTCATGCTTGACGGGCACAGAATCATCATGCTGAGGATGATGCTGAATGTGTAAAGTTTTCTCATACGTTATTCATTATTATTATTAGGTCGCTGCTGTCCGGTTAGATTCGGGGCAGCCAAGTTAAAGATATTGCTATTCAATTATCGGGACTCAGAAAATGGCAGGCGGCTTGACAATCGCTTTCTGACGTTCTGCCTGCAAGCATCGGCAGGACATCACCGCAGCCCTTCGAGCATCTCTTTCAGTGCGAAGCCCATGCTGGGGCGCGGCGCGTCATACATATACAACTTGCCCTGCTTGTCGTAGATGATGAAGAACGGTATGCCTTTCACGTTCAACGCCTTGCCGAGGGTTCCTCCGGCGTCGTGCCACTGGTTGCCATGCACGCCCAGCTCTGCCATCTTCTTCTTCCACGCCTCCGACTTCTGGTCGATGGAGATGGAGAGGAAGACGACGTCGGGGTTCTCCAACTCCTGCTCCAGCTTCTGCAGATGCGGCACCTCGCGGCAGCAGGGCACGCACCACGATGCCCAGAGGTCGATATAGACATATTTCCCGCGCATCTGCGCGAAGTCCATCTCCTTGCCGTCGGCATCGACAAGCTTCACGCTGTCGGGGAAGGGGCTGCCTTTCACCGTGGCGCGGTTCTGGACGAAGGCCTGAACGTATTTCCCGGGCAGGGAGTGCTTCGCTGTCACGGCGGTGAGCTCGGCAAGGCCCGCGTCGTAATTGTTCTCATAGTCGAAGCGGCTCAGGAATTTCTCCACCACGGCGGCACTCACCTTGTCTGTCAGCTCACGGCAGCTGTAGTTGGCATACAGCGTGTCGAGCTTTGCCGTCAGCGACGCCTCGCGCGGCAGGAAACTGGCGACGAGCGCAGGCGCTATGGGGAAGAGCGACGCCATCGGCGTGTCGAGCTCCTCGTGCGGCTTCTGCATCACGTCGGTAGCTTTCAGCGGCAGAGAATCGGGACGCACGCCAAGCACGTTGGGCAGAGAGACATACGAGTTGTAGGTGGAGGTGTATGCCCACATATTTATATATTGCGCCACATTGGGCTGGCAACGGTAGATGCCGAGGATGGAATCGGCTGCCGCAGCATACGAGCAAAGCAATGCCTTGATGTCGGCAGAAGCCTGCGGACGCTGCGTCCACAACGCCCGGTCGGCGGCTGACACAAACTGGCGCATGGCTGACAGAGCCTTGTTGTTGTCGTTGTCGAGAGCCACGGGCGCGGTGCCGTCGAGCGTCATTTCGATATGCGGCGACGCGCCCTCTGCATAGAGCGGCATGATGGTCTGCGTCTGCTGGCGGATGAAAATCAGACGGTAGAGGTTCTCGCGCGACGATATACAGCATCACCGACGTGCCGGCGCGACAAGAGCTCATCGATTCGTGCCTGCTCATCCTGCACGACTGGTCGGGCTGCATCGCGCTCGACGGAGAAGAGATTGACGCAGAGCGGAAGGTGATTCACGAAGAATGGCGCGCCAAGCGCAACGCGCAGAGCCGCATGACAGAGCGGCTGCTGCCACAGCTCTTCCCAGGAGGCAACAGATACGCCGACAGGCTGCCTATAGGGCTGATGGAGGTGGTGGACAACTTCCCGTACGAGACGCTGAGGAGATACTACAAGAAATGGTACCGCCCGGACTTGCAGGGCATCATCGTCGTGGGAGACATCGACGCGGACCATTTAGAAAACGTCATACGCACGATGTGGAGCGACATTCCGCGAAAGGAGAACGCCGCAAAGAGGGTATATCAGCAAGTGCCGGCATCGAACGACACCATCGTAGCTGTGGCGCACGACAAAGAAGCGCGCGCGAACAGCATAAAAATCATGTTCAAACGCGACGACTACGACAACAGCCGGCGCGAGGACATCAGCACCATGTACGCTGAATACCTCACAATGATGACGGCGTCGATGCTCGACGACAGGCTGAAGGAATCGCCCGCCGCTACGGACGGCACAGTGTCGTCGCCGCGCGCCACAGACGGATACTACTCCGTCTCCGCCACAAAACGCGCCTTTACGCTCTCTGCATATTTCAACGCCGGCGAATGGAGGCAGGCGATGCGGGCTCTCGTAGCGGAACTGAAGCGCGCCGTGACATACGGCTTCGGACAGGAAGAGACCAGAAGGATGGTGGCAGCGATGGACAAATCGGCGGTGCAGACGCTGAAGACGATGCACCAGACGACCAACAGCCACTGGGGCAGGCAGCTGCAACGCCACTTCCTGAACAACACGCCCGCGCCGTGCATCGAAGAGGAATGCAACCTATACCGCGCGTTCAACACACGCATCACGCCCGCCGCGGCTGACAGCACCCTCAGATGGCTTGCCAGCTCTGGCGACATAGCCATCGCCCTGCAAGGCGAAGAACGCGACGGAACGCCGTGGCCATCGGCTGAAGAGGTGAAGAACGAACTGCGCAAGGCGTGGGCGGCGGACGTGGAACAACGGGAAAGCGGAGAAGCGCGGCGACCACTCATGACACGCAAACCGGAGAAAGGACGCATCATCAGCGAGAAGACAAACCGAAAATACGGCACACGAGAGCTGCGCCTCGCGAACGGAGCGAAGGTGATTCTGAAACATACAGGAGACAAGACGGAGAACGTATCGCTGAAAGCCTTCAGCTGGGGAGGCAACTCGCTTTACACAGACGACGACTACCTCAACGCAGCGTACATAAACAGCGTCATTCCGCTCGGAGGACTCGGAGAACTCTCTAACCGCCAGCTCGCCAAGACCCTGGAAGGACACACCGTCAACTACAGCGCGGAGGTGAACATGACGAACGAGACAATCAACGCCAGCTGCACAAAGGGCGACGAGGAGACCATGCTGCAATGCGTACATCTGAGAATGACAACGGCGCGCGCCGACACCGCGCAGTTCCGGCAATGGGCAAAACGCAAAAGGCAGCAGCTCGCCATGCGCGAAAGAGTGCCGCAAGCCCTATTCGCCGATTCGCTCTCGCGCGTGATGTACGAAGACAACATCCGCACGACGCCGCAAAGCCCGGAGAGCTTCGACCGCATCAGCTACGACCGCATCAGGCAGATATTCACCGAACGCTTCGCCAATGCCGCGGACTTCACCTTCGTAATCACCGGTAACTACGACGACACTAAAATCGACGACCTCATAGAAACCTACATCGCCTCGCTACCATCGACCCGGGCAAAGAAAGAGCGGTTCCGCGACGTCATGCCTCAACCGAAGAAGGGCGCGAAGCAGCTGAAGATGCAGCTGAAGATGCAGACACCAAAGACAAGCGTCGTCTATCAGGCGATAGCCTCATGCCCGTGGACCGCCGTCAACCACGCCGCGGCTGTCACGCTGCAGCAGATTCTGGAGATGCTCTACACCGAAGAGATACGCGAGAAAGACGGAGGAACATACGGCATCGGCGTGCAGCTGACCCTCACGCGCTATCCGAAAAACCGCCTGCAGCTCGCCGTCAACCTCGACACCAACAGCGGGCAGGCAGATGCGGCAGCAGAGAAAATCCGCATGCTCGTCACCCGCATTGCCGAAGAGGGTCCCGACCCCCAGATGATGCAGAAGTCGATAGAATATCAGCAGAAGACCGTCGCGAACTTCCTTGGCACCAACGCCTACTGGATGAACGCCATCATGCAGAACGTGCAGTATGGCGCGGACGACGCGCTCAACCCCTCTGACGCGCTCAAGAAACTGACGCCGGCGGATGTGCGCAAACTCGCCCGCCTGCTCAGCGGCAGCGACAACACCACCCTCGCCATACTCGAAGGGGTGAAAGCGGAATGAGACACGGAAACTAATATGTTAACAAGTCAATTTATTGTTTTTGTTTTTCCAGTTGACACAGGATTTTTTTCACAAGCTCAAGGAGATTTGTCCTCTGGACCCACTGACAGAAAGGAGATAAACTCCCTCCCTTCGGTCAGTGGGTCCAAGGACAAATCTCATAGTGCCCAAACTCATGCTTCTTTTTGAAACGCAAAATAGTCAAAGTAGCAAACCAAAATAGTCAAAGTGGCGAGCCAAGATAGTCAAAGTGACGAGGCTAAATAGTCAAAGTGACCAGCCAAACTACCGAACGAAAACCAGCCAAACTACCGAACGAAAATCAGCCAAACTACCGAATGAAATGTTAATTTTTTATAAGCGCATCATGTAAAATATTGATTATCAGCAGAGATTGCGTATCTTTGCAAAAACAAAGAAAATTGGGTATGAGAAAGAAATATAAACAGAGAATATTAGACAAACTGTTGGTGCGCAAACTCGCGGGAAAAGGGGCCGTTTTATTGGAGGGAGCAAAATGGTGCGGGAAGACAACTACAGCCGAGCAGATTGCCAAAAGCGTGCTGTATATGTCGGAAACGGGCAAAGTTGAACAAAACATACAACTTGCCAGTGTCAACCCGAGACTATTGCTGCAAGGCGACAAGCCACGCTTGATAGATGAATGGCAGTTGGCGCCTACGTTATGGGATGGCATCAGGTTTGAGGCTGACCATGCAGACGAATTGGGATTGTACATCCTGACAGGCTCAAGCGTCCCGGCAGACATGAGCAATGTGATTCACACCGGCACGGGACGTTTCGGGTGGCTGAAGATGCGCCCGATGACTTTGTGGGAATCAGAAGAGTCATCGGGAGAGGTGTCACTGAAATCTCTCTTTGAGAAAAAAGACATTGCCGGCATAGCCAAGATTGACTTTGAAGCTGTGGCGTTTGCGGCTTGCCGCGGAGGATGGCCCTTAGCCGTAGGCATGGAAAAAGACATTGCCCTTGACCAAGCGTTCGACTATCTGGATGCTGTGGAACAGCGCGACATACAAATGGCTGACGGCATTATGCGCAATCCGTCACGCGTACACCGGCTTTTGAGGTCGTATGCAAGACACCAGGGCGCGCAAGCTAACTATGCCACCATCGGCGCTGACCTGAAGGCAAATGAAGGAGACAGCATAGACAACGACACAATAGCTTCATACATAAATGCCTTGAAACGCATTTTTGTGGTTGAAGATGTGGCGGCATGGAATCCCAATCTGAGGTCTAAAACTGCTATTCGGACTTCTGACACAAGATATTTCACAGACCCGTCAATAGCGACAGCTGCATTAGGACTCGGACCCTCAGACCTTATTTCAGACCTTGAAACATTCGGCCTCGTCTTTGAGACGCTGTGCATGAGAGACCTGCGGGTTTATGCCGAAGCGTTGCAAGGCACCGTTTACCACTATAGAGACAAGAACGGCTTGGAGTGTGATGCCGTGGTGCATCTGCGCGACGGCAGCTACGGGCTTGTCGAGATCAAGCTCGGCGGCGACAAACTGATTCAAGACGGGGTGAAAACCTTGACTGCCCTGTCTGCAAAAATTGACACTGAAAGAATGAAGAAGCCGTCTTTCCGTATGGTGCTCACAGCAAGCGGGACGTATGCCTACAGGCGGGAAGACGACGTTTATGTAGTGCCTGTCTCATGCCTGAAAGACTGAAGGCGGGGCCTGCCATCTTCATATCAATACAAGACAGGATGGCAAGAACTACAATCCTGCCATCCTGCTCAATCTTATCAAGCAAACATCTATGGGCAATATGTTTGCTGAAAACTAACTAATCCTTTCACCTTTACCATTCAGTATCACGCCATCTTCGTCATTGTCCTTGCAAAGGTACATGTCATATCCTATTGCCTTGATGCTGCAATATGAAGGAGGCGTGATGACCTTGCCGTCAGCCGTCATCAGTCCGTACCATCCGCTTTCTGCCTCGTAGCAACGGCATTTCGCAATCTTCTCTACTGGTATCGGCGCGGTGTCTTCGGTCTCTTTGACGAGTGTGCCTTCGTCATTGTACTCCTTGTATGTGTTGTAGCGCAACTCGTCTGATTCGTAGGTCAGCTGTGTCACGTCATTGATGTAGAAATCATTGACAATCTTGCCGCTATGATCGTAGCGCTGAATGATGTGGCTGCTCAGAGTGACGCTGATGAATTCGTCACCTACCCATATTTGGCCTTTCGTGAACGGGATGACGGTGTTCAGCGTGCTGTCCAACACGCTCTTGCCCTCTCCGTTATCGACAACCCAGAAGTTCCCGGAAGATTCGATGGAGAAATATTCTGGCTTCAACACCCACTTGCCCTGCTTGTCCAACAGTCCGAAACGGTCACGGCGTTCGTTGTGGACAATGCAGCGGTTGTTGTGGAACACATAGCCTTCGGCTCCGGGGATATAAGGAATCCGCGGGTCTATCACCACCTTGCCCGACGCGTCGATGAACTTTATCCAGCCTCCGTCATCCACCGATGCCAGTCCATCGGAGAAAATCCACGCATGGCTGTACTTCGGCTCTATGACAGGCTTGCCGGTGAACATATTGAAATAGCCGCGCTTCTTGCCGTCGCTGTAGCATACCAACGAGTCCGTGCCCAACGGCTTGGCTATCCATTTGATGCCCGTGATGGTCTTCTTGCCGTCAGAGGTTTTCAGGTATCCGTCCTCGTCGTAGTAGGTCACAGAGCTCGCGCTGTTCCTTCGGATGGATGAAACTGCCTTTGAGAAGCCCCGCGCGGAGAAGCTTGCATATCCAGGCGGAGTCCTTCTTGTCTGTCTTGTGCCCGGGAACATACTTGATGTGGCGGGCATTGACCACAAGTAGCGTCAGACCTTCACATTCCAGGATGTTGAACACTGGCTTCCAATAAACTCCAGTACTTTCCATCGCAACATGGGTGACACCTAATGACAATAGCCATTCTTTCAATTCTGTCAATGAACGAGTCGTGGACTTGAAGGTGCGGGTCTCGCGATTGATGCCTTCGCCTTCCACTGTCGCCACTATCTCCACTTTGTGAACATCCAAACCGCAGCAGCGGAGAGCTACAGGTCCGTATTCTACGTTATGCTGTGCCATATTATCGTCAATTAAAGGTTGTGGCGACAAAGGTAATCAAATACTTGCACATAAGTGCAGATAGTGATCACTTTGCATTCCCTTTGACGATCAGAAGGCCTCATGTTCGTTTCATAAACCAAATAATGTTTCTTCTACATATTGCTTTTTTGAAGAAAATCATGTATGTTATCAATATCGTCTTGAGAAAGTTCTTCAGTATTGATTTCAATTTTATGACCTTGTGTTGATATAAACGAAATAATCTCATTGTTTCTTCTATTATTCTTTCTTTCAATTTTTACAGAATCTGTATCTAATTCTATTTTATTATACACGCCAAAAAGTGTCGATTTTGAAATATACAGCTCATTATTATATAACAGAATACAACGCCTTCTGCAAATCGTTAATATCATATTTATAATGAATATTACGATTCCAAAAACAGAAATAACAAAGAAATATTCTATATCATCATCCCCAGAACAGAAAAAGCCAAGAAATGAAGTCATAACCAGAAAGATTATCACCGATGCCGTGATTCTATATGGGACAATCATCCAAGAATAATTGACTCTTTTCTTCGCTTGCTTCTTTAATACGTTGACAACTAAGTTCTCACTTGGCAATCCAAGCAGCATTGAAACACAGAAAGCAAGTCCCAAATAACACCATCCCCATACTGACACTTGCGAAAGGTGAATAATTAGCTGCTCATAATTTCTAACCCTAATCATTTTATCAAAAAAACTGAACGATGCAAAGTTGATTTAGCAAAAAAATGGAAGTGCAGATAATCCGGCATTGGCGGAAAGGCCACCAAAGAGGGTATGCCCATCCACATTCAAGCAGTTTGCTGCGGGTATCAATACGCCGATAAAAATAACAAACCTTGTTCTCGAAATCATAGTTTCTTATAATACCTTATTACAGGTTTTTGAATTTGACAGTGCAAAGGTAGTAACTAGAGTTTCCTACACCATCAGAAGCATCTGTAGTGGGGGCATACCCTTAAACTTTTCATGTTAAACAATTCACCTTTAGGCATTTCGCTCTTTCTGCTTAAAAAGCGTTAACACCTATGTCGTTCTTTGAAATCTTGATTAATTCTGAGGATGCATTCCAAATCATTTCTTGTTTCTTTGTCTGCCATCACTCTCTCAAGCAGGTCGTCCAGCGTTGAATCAAGGAGGCTGGCAATCTTTTCCAGCAATTCTGCTATTATCGGAAGCAGACGCTCAATGAATGTCAGTTCAAGCAATTCTTCCTTGATGTCACGGAATAGTTCACCGAAGGTTTCATTGTCGGAGAATCTCTTATGCAGCGATATGACCGTGTACCCGATGAACGTCAAGGTACAATCGGCGATCTGTGCGTTGAGGTCTGTGCCTGGCATTTGCCGAGCTCGAAATGCTGTTTGCATTCGTAGAACAGCACTTCTATATTCCAGCGTATCTGGTAGCACTCAAAGGCACCTTTGAACGGCAGTTTCATGTCTGTCGTTACCATAACCTCGTACTTGCCGCTCTTGCCATAGCGGATAATGAACAACTGGACAGGTATGCCATTGTACTCAGCCTTAATTCTGGCATAGCGGCTCTTGTATTGCTGGCACGTCTTGAAACCTATGCGTTCCTGCCTCCGTATGAGCAGCTTTGCGGAAATTCGCTTGCCGTCTACAGTAATGCCGGTGTTTTTAAATACTTGACTTTCGGATATATAGTTTAACAAAACATTTCATGCCTATCAATTTTGTAACCATTTTTCATATCAAACTATAGTTACAAGAGGCATCATTTTATTTTTTTCAGGTCACTTGTCACAGTTTTAATCATCTTCCTCGCATCTTCAGAAGGTTCTCCGTTTTGCTTCGTCTCGATGATTTTGCTGGTGCGTATCTTTTTCTCGACTTCTTTCAGCTTATTAATGTTCTGCTGATACTGGTTTTTGCACTTACCAATGTCGTTAATGATTTTATTTTGTCTGTCACGTTTGATTCTTATGATTTGTTTTGTATCTCCATTGTTTTCATTCTGCAGATTATTGACTTCTTTTAGAATGTCATTGATATATTTATCACTGCTCCTGTCAACCATGTCTTTCAAAACTTTTATGCTGTCCTCATAGACTTTGTTCCTGCGTTTTTCGTATTCAAAGTTCAGCCTTTGTTCGTCTGGCTGTCCTTTTTCGGGTTTCTTTGTCACCTCGTAAGGATAATACACAGGCTTGTCTTCTTTTCCCTCAGCGAGAAGGAATATGTTGAGGACTATGCTTGCCAAACAAAGGAATGAAAGCAAAGGTATGAGGATTTTTCGCTTTTTTTTCTCCTTGCCTTTATTTTTTTCCTTGTCATGTTGTATATTCTTTGTATCGTTATCATAACTCAACGGCTGTTTCTCGTTTTTGTAGTTTATTTTTACGATACAGAGAGACAGGTTGTCGTAATCTGCTTCGGCATTAGCCTCGATATCATTCAACAGAGAGTGTACGTTGTCTTTGATATCGCCTTTCTGACAGAATCTGCTTGTCAGCATGTTTTCCGGGAGTTTTCCCCATACACCGTCCGTACACAACACGATGCGGTCTCCCTGTTGTAGCAGCGAGGTATCAGTTTCCGGCTCGATGTCATCAGATATTCCAAGCACCTTTGTTATGACGTTCGACATTTCAGCTCTGCGTGCCTCCTCTTCCGTGAGTTCGCCGTTTCTAACCATTTCGCCGACAACAGAGTGGTCAGCTGTGCGCATGACGGTTGTCATATCCCTGAGATGATACAAACGGCTGTCACCGACATGTACGGCAATGAGTTTACGCGCCGTAACGAGAACGGCGACGCACGTTGTCCCCATGCCCAATAGCTGTCTGTTTTCCTTGACATGATTTCTCAGGCAATGATTAGCATAGCGCACCGCTTCTGTCAAAACTGTATCGGGTGTTTTAGCCTGCGGCGCATTCTTGACATAGCGTTGAATTGCCTGTGCGGCGAGCGACGATGCAAGCGCTCCGGCAGGTCCGCCTCCCATTCCGTCACAAACGACTGTAAGCAGTCCGAAATGCGTGTCCTGAAAGAGGCAATAGTCCTGGTTCTCTTTTCTGCCGCCTTGTCTTGATTCCATATACAAGGTGCAGTGCCATTTGCTTCTGTAAATATCCATGTCTGTTTGTCAGATAAAGAAAGCGTCATCTTGAGCATCATCACCCCCATTGCACTCATCGGCATTGTCAATGCCGTAGTCGTCAGTGTCCGTCTGCTCGTCAGAGATGTCATCTCCATCATAAGGTTCTACGTCATCGTATGGTTCTACATCATCATTGTCTCCGACATAAGGCAGTTCAAAATCCTCCTGCAGTTCTGCAGGCATCTCGTAACCATCGGTCATGAGATCCTCGTATGTCTCTTCCGTCTGGTCGTTGGCATCCATCAGCTCTTGTATCTCTGGATTTCCGGCAGCCATTTCCATGAATCTGTCCTCTTCCTCAAGACTCAGTGCCCCGTCGAGCCATGCAGCGAACTGCTCTTCAGAGACCATGAGGTCATTGTCGTAATCGAAATTGTTGTCCATATCACATCTCCTTTAGAATTGTCCTTTGATATTGTTCTTTTGCCAGCTTATGCTTGTTATAGAACGTGTTCATATTCATCCCCATGAGTTCGGCTGTCTCCTCATTGCTATGTCCTTCAAGATAACGGAGCCTAATGAGATGGCTGTATCTCTTGTTGGGCATGAGTTTGAGAATTGTCTCAACATCATTACGGCTCAAAGAGGATGTGTCCATGTTTATTGATTCCGGAAGTGTGTCTAATCTTACACCGTAGTCATCATTTTTTTCGGAAATTCTGTCGAATCTCACTTTCTGCTTTCTTTTGTATTTCTTATAGCAATAGAACAGACAGACGGTCTTGAGCCATGTGAAGAGTGTGCTTTCGAACTTGAATTTCTCGAGTTTGCACAATCCTGTGTCAATATCTGGCATGAGGATATGCAGATAGATGTCATTCATGAATTCCACACAAGAGTCACAATCCGTGTGATAGTTGTCAAAAACGGATTTGAAGAGTGGGTAGCATTTTCTGTAGAAGAATTCTCGCGTCACCCTGCCGTTACGCTCAAGCAGAGCATTGACGATTTCGTGGTCGTCGTATTCAGTGTTTTCGAAAAACATTGTCTCAGAGGTTTGTGTATCGGTATTGGAGGTGTGTGTTTATGCCATGTACAGCAGTCACTACTGCAGCTCTTCACTGCGTATGGTGATTTCGCACAGCAGCTCGCCGTTCATGTCATAATACACGTGTCTGAACATATATCCGGCATTTACCCATTTGGAGACAAGGCTACTGCTGTTGACGGTTTTTTTCTGTTCCTGTACCAGTAAGTCTCTTACCGAAGCAATGAAAGTGGACATATTCTCTTCCGATATGCTGTTCTTGTCCAAGTCAAGCACTTTCTTTTCATAAACAATGCATCGATTCTCTTCGATAAAAGAGACACCCATAAACTGTTCGCCATCCGTGACATAAGGTTTTTTCTTCAATAGTGAATCTGTAGTTTTGACAAAATTTGCCGTTTCTTCCTCAAGGTTCTTGAATTTATTGGCGACATGTTTTTTCCATTTGATGGATTGCCATATTTCCGGCAGTCTCGACTTGCGTCCCGGGGTATATGCTCCGAAGCACATTATTGTAGCGTCGCCTTCATTGAAAGCATATATGGTGCCTTTATACATATTCCCGTTTACCCTGTTCTGGAAATCGGCGGCATACACGTCTTTACCCATGAATGTGGCTGGATGGATTTCTCCTGCCGTCGCACCTTTAATGTAAATCATCGTGCTGTTTTTCAACTGATTTGTGATGAAAATAACCGGGTCTATTTTGTAGTCATATCCAAGAACCATACCTATGTTATAGAGAAATGTGCCAGTGTTGTTGAAACCAACCACTTCACAACCAACTCCTGGTATGTCTTTTTTATACACTTCCCATCCCTGCGGGACATTGACGGACAAGTAACTGTTCTCAACGATTTTTTGCGCTGAAACAGACATACTGACGAGCAGTGTCAGTAGTATAGCCAATACTTTTTTCATTATTGAATGGTGTCAGAGTTTCAGAATGTTCTTTATTTTGAATTTGCTTGCCTGATATACCATCAGTTCGGCACGTTTGCCTTTGCATGTGACGACGACAGTACCCGAACGCTCCTCGTCGCCCTTATTTGCTTCTGCGGTGAGCGTGAGTGTGTTGCCGTTTCTCGTGATCTGAATCCATTCTGGAGCCGTATAGTTCCAACTGTCATAATTGCAAGTGACAACCACCTGATGATTGTCTTTCTTTTTCCCGCCCGACTTGAATTCAAGGGAAGAGACGGACAGCGACAATTTCACTGGTTCTGTAGTCTGAGGATCTACCTTATAGACGGTGTCCTTTTCTTCTTTTTTTTGAGGGTTTGGGGTTGATTTTGGGGTTGGTTTGTGCTTTCTTATGTATTCAATGTTTTTCCGACAACCAGCAATCTGGTTGTCACAGTCATTTTTTCTTGCTTGAGAATCAAATGCTTTCTTTGCCTTAGTATATTTTTCTATTGCTTTGTTCTGTGCAGCCACAGTCATTGTAAGCTGCAGTTTCTGTCCCTCGTTATACAGTTTCTGAGCGGCAGCCTGCGCAAGACAGTCGATTGATATAGAGGAGAAAAAAATGATGAATAATAATGAAAGTATGTTTCTCATATCCTTTATTGTTTAATGGTGTTCTTTATTTTTTCAGCCCTGTCATAGAATTCCTTTGCTACGTCTGGCATATCTTCTGATTCGAAATCCTTTGCTTTCTGTTCAAATTCCGCCTGGGCTGCCGCAAGGGCATCTTTTGCCTTTTCTTTTTTCGTCACGATTTCTTTCGTGTCGGGTTTACCGGCTGTTATCTTCTCCATTGTGGCTATTGTATTCATATAGCCCTGATAAGCATCGATATATGCATTTTCGAAACCTTCGTCGTGTTTCTCGCCAACAGAGAAAGCGTCGTCAGAAGCTTTCAGCGTCTTTTGCGCATTGACTTTCAAAGAATCGTTTGTCGCCTGTTCAGCTATAGCAGCCTTTTCCATAGCAATCTGTTTGTTGCGGAATGTCACAGCACATACGATAGCGACAATCAGCACTGCGGCGGCCGCGAGCGACGAGATGAGGATTTTGGTGGATTTCGGCATATCTTTCTTCTTGCCGTCGAGATGTTCCATGGCGACTCTCATCTGCGATGCTGTCTGATATCTCACGTTCTGGTTCTTGTCCGTGGCACATTCTATGACATTCCGGATGCCCCGGTTCTTTATGACAGAGAGCGGAATCTTTTTGTGCAACTGCTTATCAAGCACCTCGTGAGTGGGACCTTCAAACGGCACATGGCCTACGACACACTGATATAGCAGTATGCCCATGGCATAGATGTCCGTGGTGCGGTTCTGGTGCTTCAGGTCGCCGACAGCGAGTTCCGGCGCGGCATATTCCGCCTTTCCCATGAACGAGCCGGCTGTTGTCAGTCCCCTGTCGTTTGTCGTCAATTTGTTCACCTGCTTCGCAATGCCGAAATCGATGAGTTTGATGTGCCCGTCGTCGGTGATCATGATGTTCGACGGGTCTATGTCGCGGTGGACATATCCGGCATCGTGCAGAGCCACCAGTCCGTTCAGCACTTTTGTCACTATCTCTTTTGCGAAATGGACAGAATCTTTCTTATAGTCTTCATAGAGTTTTGCGGCGTATGTTATCTCCTTGCCTTCCTTGTCGGTGCATTTGCCTTCAAGGACATCAGAAAGCGAAACGCCATGCAGCAGTTCGCTGACGACATGATAGTGTTTTCTATTGTTCGGAGGAGTTCCTGTCTCCACCTCAACGAAGCCGAGCATCTCTACGAGATTGTCGTTGCGAAGCTGTATGGACGCTTCGCGTCTTGCGCGTTCTATAGCATGGAGGGGAAGGTCGTCGAAGAGGAATTTTATGGCTACAGGCCGTGAGATTTTCGAGATGATATCCACACATACACCTTTCATCACTTTTCCCATGCCGCCTTCGCCGATACACGGGTCGTTGGTGTCCACCTCAAAATATATATTCTTTCTTTTCTCCTGTTCGCCTTGAAGTCTGATCTTTGCCATATTAATAATTTGTAAAGTAAACGCTACAATCCTTGTCAGTGACAAGGAGTCAAGCCAGAAACGTATTGAGAACGATGTCTCATACACTGATTTCTGACCCAACTCCAAACTTCATCACTCAAGGATCTCACGTTGGAGACCCGTATTAATTCAAACATTTTCTGCCATCAGTAAACTGGCAGACCGTATTGGTTCTCATCGTCGCTGTCAAGCAACATAAGCACAAGAAACCATATCGCTCCTATAACAGTCAACACAATAAAATACCAAAATCCGCTACGTCCCGTATCATGCAGCCTGCGCACAGTGACAGACAGCATTGGCAAAAAATTGAAGATAACGAACAGAACTAACCCTATTAATCCTGCAATAACGCCAGCGAAGATACTTAATCCAACATTATCTCCAATAATGAGATATCCAAGCAATGAAAAAACTGCAAATGTCAGCGTGGCACACAACATCGAAGCAAGGGAAAACCACCAGTATTCTGAGCGTGGTGCCCTGCCTGAGAATGTCGCGTATTTACCGTAGCATGATTTTATTGATTCTATGAAAGTCATAACAAATACGTTTTTGGTTTTATTGTTTTTACATATCTTTCGGACTTATGACAACAGTAATGTCCTTAGTACTGGTATTGAATATGTACTGCAGTCCGATGGCGTTTTTCTTCAATACTTTCACCAGTTTCTTCGTCTTTTCAGTTTGCAGGTCGGCAATGAGCGAGTTCTTGATGGAGTCAGAACTGATATTGTCGAATCTGTTGTCCTCCACTTTTATGTGATATGTCAGAATGCTGTCGCCTTTTTTGTATTCACATTTCGTGAGGATTGTCCCGTTAGGCAGTTCTTTGTTTGATTCAGCATTGATGCCCTCTACTATTTTTTCAATCATAGACGCATCCCTGTTCTCGATTTTCTTCTTGCAACTGCCCAATGTCATAGACAAGAAAACAATGAGCAGCGCGGCTGTAAGTATGTTTCTCATAAGTTATAGAATATTGAATGTTGTGGTATAAATAACATCTCCCGATTCGATGATTTCTACTTTGTATTCTCCTGCCTTCCAGAATCCCTCCTTAGGCGAGCCAAACTGGTCTATCTCTACAAGCTGGTTCTTTCTTGATTTCTCTATTGTGACGATAGACTCGGCAGAGTATTTCTTGTTCGGCTGATATATGGGTTTGCCATCTGGGCGTGTCACTTTTATCTGAAGAGTATAGTCGGCTGTTGTTTCTCTCCACGGTCCGAACTCGATGCGTGCCTGTATGTATCTTGCATTGAAGCTTCTCAGTGGCTGGTCGTATGCCGTCTTTTCGTTGCCGTCGGCATCGAGCAGACGGAACGAGACATTCTGTATGAGGTCTCTCAGTTCGCTCGGCGGAAGATTTCGGCGCGCTTCCTCCTCAGCGCGTTCCGCTGTCTCACGCTCTACGGTGAGAGCGGTCTCGTAGGCTTCCTTGAAATCCTGATCAACATTGTTGAACGCCTCGAAATACTTCTTGAACACACTTGTGAAATTCTCGGGCGTAGAGACATACACCTGAATTGTGGTTTCTACCTTTTTCTCCGTGACGGTGAGTTTCACTGTCTTGTGTTTGTTGTTCACGTCATTCGCCGCAATGATGGCAGGCTTGCGCTTGTACGTGTTTTCCTCTTTCCCGATTTTGTATGCCTTCCGGTGGAAAGTGTAGAGGATAGGTGATTCTTCGGTGAAAGTAATCCAATACAGAATGCCTCCTTTTCTGAAACATACACTGTTGTCAGAGGTATCGACACTGGGGTTATAGCCGTTTTTATGCAAATAGGCATAGACAGCTCGCTGTGCTTTTTCCTGAGACTGTGTGAGGTCTCCTGCAAATGCTTGAACCGTCAAGGCGGCAAGCATACAGATAATCAGTTTGAATCTTTTCATGTTTTCTTTCGTTTTTAATATTTAGGTAATTATTAAATCGCTGTAACTCTATCGTGGTTCTGGTCATAAAAGACAATGATGATATCGACATGTGTCGGGGTGTAGATCTTTCCTCTGAGGAAATCTTTCAAAGCCTGTCCTACTTCCATTGTTTTTGCCTTCAGTTCTTCCGACGAATAGTTCTCAAATACGATGTCCAACATCACTGAGTTGCTGTTGACCGTCACTTTTTCGATTATCACGCCGTCGCCGGAATTAGCGGGACACTCTTTTGCCAGTGCTCTCCATCCGGCCTTCCAGTCGTAGGCATTGCCATATTTCGCGCCACCGCTTGTCTGAATCTTCCAATTATTATTGACCATGTAAGCAGTAGAAATCTTACGGTTGGAGACATCATAAAGTTCACACTTATATTGCGAGCCGCTCTTGTAATAGTATTTTTCCTTATGCCATCCATAAGCCATATTGACGGGTTGTCCGTTTGTGCCGTAATATGCCTTGACGGTCATCTGCCGCATATCGTTGTATTTCAATACGGTTTTGTGGAATTTCATGTCTTTCTCCATCACCTTTTTCCCGTCTATTGAGAAATAGGCCTGTTCGGTTTGCAGTCCGGAATCATCGTATTTTAATCTCAGTTCGCACCATCCTTTCAGCCCGGTCTTCTTTTTCCCGTATCCGTCGTAGCAGATGAGTTTTGTCATGTTGCCCCGCTTGTCGTATTCCACACGTCCTTCAGGAGCCACACCGTCAGCGGCGACAGGTTTCCCGTCGCATCCGAAAGTCAGCTGATGGCACACCTTGTTCGAGATTTTGTCAAACTGGTAATAGTATTTGTGTACCTTTGATTTGTCAGTGCCTCTGTTTCCTGTCTGTGTAAAGAATACTTTGGAGACATTGTTGCCTCTTGTGTCATACTCCATTTTCTCTACAGCAAATTCCTGTCCTGCCACATTTTTCAGCAGTCCGTCATTTCCGTAATACTCCTTTTGCACACACTGGTTGTTTGTATTGAAAGCCAAGACAATTCTGTGATACCCGTCAGGACAGGTGGCCGCTGCTCCGCTTCCGCTGAAAAAGGTCTTCTCGACCACATTGTCCCGTTCGTCATATTTCATTCTCTCTTCGAGATGTCCGGCAGCGAGTTTCCCGTTTGTTCCCACAGGAGCCATGCTTGTGACATTTCCCCGTGCGTCATAACTGTATCGGTATCCCGCCACGCCATTGACAGCCATCGGTTTTCCATCAATGTTCAGGGATGTCTCAGCAATTCTGTTTCCCTGCTCATCATACGCGTATTCGATTCGCGCACAGTTGCCGTTGAGGCAGCAGGGCTTTCCCTTCGTGTTGAGGAAATATCTCGCCGCTTCGTTGCCGTTGTCGTCATATTCATAGCAGACAGCCGCAATTCCTTCGTTCGATGTCACTGGATTGTCCTTGTCATCGTAGAAAGCGCGTTTCGTATAGTTGCCTCTTGCGTCGTACTCGTTTTTGAAATAGCAGAATTTCTGCACTTGCAGCACTTTTCTCTTTTTCTCCGGCGACATATATGTCAGTGTAGAGAGACGTCCCTGCTTATCGTATTTCGCCTCAAATCCGGCATATCTCAGCCCTGCCGGTTCGTATAGTTTACCATTGGCGTCAAAATAGTATTCCGTCAGTTGGTTGCCAACAGAATCGTATGTGCATTTTTTGTGTGCGAATCCCGTGGTCTCTATCAGGTCACCCTTCGAGTCGAGAATCTTTAAGTCCAATACATTTCCGTGACTGTCGTTAGTATATTCAATTCTTGAATATGATATGTTCATGTCAGTATCGTTCAGATATGCCGCCTTGCCTTTGGCATCGATAAAGCTGCGGCGAGAGAGATATCCGTTCGCGTCATATTCGCTTATGCTTCCGGAGATGCCCTGGATATACGTAATGCATCCGTCGATGCCGAGATAATGATATTTCACCAACATTCCGTCCTCGTCATATTCATACAGCACTCCGGCGAAAGCATTGTCTTTCCTTATCATCGGCCTGCCATATATGTCTGTGTATTTTTCTGTAAGGCGGTTGCCGTATTCATCATACGTCAGCAGCACGACAGGGCAGTTATTCCCGTCGCTGCTCGGTTTTCCGTCAACAGTGAGATATTCTATCTTCACCATATTGTCATCATCATCGTATGTGAATTTCTTTATTCCCAGTCCGAACTGCGTCGCTTTCGGTTTGCCGTCCTTTCCGAGATAATGCTCCTCCACCACCCGGCCTTTTTTGTCATGCACATATCTCTTCCCGAAGATGCCCTGTCCGTCAGAGACACGTATATTTCCGAAGCCGGCATATTCTATTTTTAGCAGGTTGCCGTCTTCGTCATAGTCAAGAATGTATTTCGAAATTTTGCTCTTGTCATCAAGTCCGATGTCAAACGACGACTGGAAGAGATCAACATTTGCATTGAGAGCCATCTCTGTCCCCAGCTCGTCATCGAGTTTGAAGGTGCATGTCTTGAAATTGTTATCATAGTCTTTGACATAGAGCACCTTTCCGCTGCGGTTTTTGTATTTTGCGACATCAATTTTCCCGCTTCCTTCATTGTACGAAACAGTCATATCCACGATACGGTCCTTTGTCTCCGAATCATGATGGTCAATAAGATTGCCTTTGCTGTTGATATATGTCACACGCCTCAGCTTGTACTTAGAATATTCAAAGCGGTATGTTCCCTCTCTGTGCGACATCTCCCTTCCGCTCAGTTCTCCAATGCCCTTCGGCACGCCATAGACTTCAACATAGTCTTTGTAGTATTCAACCTTTGTACGGAAATAGTCCCACGTAAGCAGTCCGGCAAGAATGAGGCAGAGACATGCTGCGATGCCGCCGTACATGACAGGGCGTGATACTCTCTCGGGGGCGAGGGCTTTTTTCACGGCGGCCTTCATTTCTGCACAACTCTGGTATCTCGCCTCTGGTATCTTCTGCGTCGCCTTGTCAACCACCATCTGTATGGCAGGCGAGACATACGGATAATAGTCAGCCATGCGCGGCAGGGGGTCGTTCACCATACGCCGTTTTATCTCCTGCGATGTGAAAGTCGTGGTGTCGTATGGTGTCCTCCCCGTAAGCATATTGTGTATCAACACGCCGAGGGCGAAGATGTCAGAACGCTTGTCGATAAATTTTCCGAGAATCTGTTCCGGACTCATATACGACGGAGTGCCCATGACATATTTGTTCTGCGTAACATTCGATTCTGAGACAATCTGCGCGATACCGAAATCCATAACCTTTATGTGCCCGTCGTCGGTGATGATGATGTTCGACGGTTTGATGTCACGATGTACGATGCCTTTCGAGTGGGCATAGGCGAATGCGTCGAGAATTTCACAAACAAGCGGATAGGCTTTTTTCTCTACAATCAGGCCGTTTTTTTTCGTGATGAAATCTTCGAGCGTAATTCCCTTCACGTATTCCATGATGAGGAAAACCCCATCAGGTGTCTCGACATAGTTCAGGAATTTCACTATGCCCGGATGGTCGAGCGAGCACAACATCTCAGCCTCCTGCTTGAAACGTGAGCGCAAATCGGCATTGCGCGCCACTTCTGGCCTCAGAGCCTTTATCGCCACTTGCTGGTCGATGTTCGTGTTTACAGCAAGAAAAACGCTGCCCATGCCTCCTGTGCCCAGATGTCGCACAATACGATAGTTCAGAATATCAGTTGGAATCATTATTCAAAGTTGTTACGGCGGGTTCCGAAAATTTTCCACACATCAGATTAATTTAAGAGATAATTTCCAGAACCCACCTTACGATAAACAGTCAGATACTACAAAACAAAAAATTCCTCGCCTCAAAACATATCGGCCAAGGCGAATTTCCATACAAAAATCATTATGACAGAAATGATGGCAGCCACAAGTCCGAGCGTGCGGTGCTCTGATTTGTATTTCTTCACCTTCTTGCCATTCAACAGCTTTTCTGTGCTGGCGAAGACCTGGATGCCGAGAATCAGTCCGAGGAATCCTCCCAGGATTGCAAATACGAAAGCTAATATAACCAGGAGCGTTGCGCTCTGCTCCTCATATTCCTCATCGTCGTCATTATTATTATCAGGCTTTTTCGGGTCGGTCTTCTTTCCGGCGGCAAGTTCATCCTCTTTGATGTCTTCTTTCTGTGTTTCCATTCCCTGTACTGCCTTTGCTCTGCTTTCGAGTTCCGATACGACCTTGTCCCAATCCAGAAGGCCGTCACTGACACCTGCCAGCAGGATATAAGGTTTCGCGGAATTGACAGGAATGCTGACTGATGTCTTGTTTATTCTCCTGCCGTTGATGATCGTGCCGTTTGCGCTGCAGTCAGTAAAGACATAATACTTTCCGTTGGTGAACTCCTTCAGCTCGATGTCTGCGTGATGACGGCTGATTTTGCACTCTTTGTCGCTGACAATGATGTCACATTTCTCGCGTCCCACCGAGAGCATCACCGGAATGCTCGCCATTCCCGCATGGCTGATATGGGTACCGTTAGACAGTGCCGCCATGAACTCATAACAGTTCTGATAGCGCTGCACCATGTTTTTCGCCGTCGCCTTGTCAAGCACTTTCTGCAAGACCTCCGATGCCCCTTTTTTGTATTTTGAGAGGCGGGGGGACTCTTTGTGGATGATGGCGTCTTTCGTTTCGAACTCGCTGGCGAAAGTGTTGAAGGCATGATGTCCGGTCAGCATATAGTAGAAGACGCATCCGAGCGAATAGATGTCCGAGAGTGTGTTGATGGAGTATCCCTCCGCCTGTTCCGGACTCATGTATCCGCTTGTGCCGATGATAGAGCCTACAATGGTGTTGCTTCCGCCATCCATGTCTTTTGCCACTCCGAAATCAAGGAGACAGACACTGTTGTCGGGGCGGATCATTATGTTCGACGGCTTGATGTCACGGTGTACGATATGTGCATTGTGGACATACTGCAGCGCGTCGAGGATTTTCAGCATATATGTCACAGCCTGCTCCTCGGGTATGGGACCGTTTTTCGTCACATACTGCTCGATATTCATGCCTTCCACCATCTCCATGATGATGAAATAGCTTTGCGTGGCGTTGTCGAGGAATGCGGAATAGAGCTTTACAATCGAGGGATGTTCTACCTTCACGAGGAACTCCACCTCTTTCTCTATCCTCGACATGATGCTCCAGTCACTGGCGAACTCCGGCAGAATCTCCTTCACCGCCACGACATGACCTTTGTTGTCATGGCCTCGGAAAATCTGACCCATACCGCCGCGGGCGATAGGCTCATCCTCAATGGTGAAATTGGCTATCGTTCTCATTGTGGATCTTTTTCTATACTAAGGTTTTCCTTGTTAATTGTTATTTCGGGTTTCGGCTCATCGGCCTTATTTTCTAATTCTTTTGTAACCTTATCTTCTTTGGATTTAGAGAATATATTGTCTTTTTTCCTTTGATTCTTGTTTGAAATCTGTGGCTTTTGTACAGATTCTGTTTCTTTTATGACAACAGTTTTTGTTTCTTTCGTCGTCTTCTTTGTAGCTTGTGGCGTTTTTGCACGTGTCTTTGTCGTCGATTCAACATTAGGTTTAGGTTTCGTCTCATTTCTGAAGAAATACCAATAAACTCCGAGAGCGACTGTCGCCATCATGAACAAAGCTATGAGGACATAAGCGACTGTATTGCTGCGGCGTTTCTGCGCCACATATCCTCCAGCCTGTTGTCTGTCGGCAGGCATGGCGGCATAGACAGAGGCAACGTTTGTCGGGAACTCAATGAGCTGCACCGTTATGTTGTCCTGGCCTCCGGCGTCGTTCGCCTGGTTGACGAGCATACGGGCGCGGTCTTGCAGCGATATTTCCCGGCGCATTACGGTGTTCAGAATGGCGTTGTTCGATATCATTCCGCTCAGACCGTCAGAGCAGAGCACGAAGCATGAGCCGGGTTCGGGCGTGATGGGCAGGCTTCCTATCACGGCAGGTTTCATATTGGCAATGCCCAAGGCATTCATGATCTGGTTCTTGTCCTGATGATGTTCAGCAGCTTCCTGCGTGATGGCACCTTCATCGACAAGTGTCTGCACATACGACTGGTCTTTCGTTATCTGTCTGATCATGTTTCCCGCGATGTAGTATATGCGGCTGTCTCCGACGGAGCCATAATAGACCTTTCCGTCCTTGATGATTGCCATCACGCATGTCGAGCCCATGCCGCTGCACTGCGGGTCCTGCGCTGCCTTATGCAAGATGGCCTGGTTAGCGGCATTGACAGAAGATTGTATGGCTTCTTCCGGCGTATTGAATCTGTTGTCGGTGAGTATGTCCTGTATGACTGCCACCGCAAGTTGCGATGCGACCTCGCCGGCATTCTGACCTCCCAGTCCGTCACAAACGACAACCACTCTTCCGTTCGGCGAGTCAAAAGTTATCATACTGTCTTCATTCAGAGTTCTCACTCTGCCTGGGTCGGTATAGTTCGCAATGATGTAGTTCTCCATGTCACCCGAGTTTTGGAATTGCAATGAATAAGAATACTGTGCTTCCGAGGCGTATCAAGTCGTGGTTTTCCAATACACCTTCGTCAGAGAGTTCCTTGTTGACGAACGTGCCGTTGCTCGACTGTTCATCCTTGTATTTGAACTTGTTGTCAACATTACGGTAGAGGATGGACATGTGCTTTCCCGACATTTGGTTGTCTTCAGGAATGGCGATGTCGCACGACCTGTCCCTGCCTATGAAATTCTTGCCCTCGTAGATATTGTATGCCTTGCCCAGCGGGTTTCGTGTGTATGTGATGAGGAAGCCTACAAGCTTTCTGCCTTGTGTGGCTGCCTGTCCCTGCGGCTGGCGTATGATTGTTTTCCCGCCTCCCATAGGCTGAGACTTCGGCTGCGGCTTCTGTCCTTTGATGACAGTGTCGCCCGACGCGTCTATCTGCGGCGCACCGCCGAACACTGCTCCGCCTGGTGCCTGTTGCGGTGCTGCGGGTGTCGACACCATTGTGCCGCCAGCCTCTTGAGCATGCTGATATGGCGGCATACCGAAATTTGGTTGGTTGCTATATTGCGTCTCATTGCCACCCTTTGGGCAAAGAGGGCATTCGTCTCCATAGATACTTGAATCGTAAATGTGTCCGTTCGGACAAACTTTCTTTGGCATAATGTTTATGTATTTTTTATGGTTATTGTTTTTTTTATTTGACGAATTGACGAGTTGACAGTTTTTGAGTTTACAGTACACATAACTTTTCAACTCGTCAACTTTTCAACTCGTCAACTTTAAGGAATCAACATGAAACATGTCGTTTTCTGTTTGTCATTTATCCGAGAAACTCCTCACCGCCCATCATGTCGTCATACGAGCTGTCATCTTCTGCCTCAGCGGTGTAGCTGTCATCAACCGATTCTTCTTCTTCGTATGTCTCAGCGGTATCATAGTTGTCATAGTCTGCCTCGGCGCTGTAGTCGTGGTCTTCCTCATCATAGCTTTCGTTTTCAGCCAGATAGGATTTATCACTGTAGTCAATATCCGCACGGGGATTATAGTCAGGATTGTTCTCGGCATAGTCGCCCTTGTATTCTTCTCCTGTCTTCTCGTCATCGAAGTTGTTGTGTATCGGGTCTTCGTTTCCCGGATCATAGCCCGGTGCCGGTTCTTCTACTACCTCGCCAGCCTCGTTAGTATAAAAATAGTGGTTGTCGGTCTCTGAAGTGGCGTGTCCCATGCGGATATTGTCCGATTCGCTGTAATATATCTTTTCGTTCTCCTCAAACACTCCGTTGTCATTAACATCAAGTCCCAGCACATCTGCCTTGCCGTCGCCATCGACATCGGCGAGGACGAAACGATGTCCATCATAAGTTCCTTCTTCTGTTGACGAGGCCAGTTCTCCATCGACATAGACGTTTGTCGTTTCATCCCATGTGACGGTAGGCTCTTCCGGCTCGACGGTTTTCGGCTCTTCCGGTCTGGTCTCCACATAGACGACTCTTTCTGTCACCGTCTCTTCCTGTGTCTCAACAGCCTCTTCCGAGCCTGCCTCAGCTCCGTTCAGCACGTCATCTGTTGTCAGCAGGTCGTTGTCTTCTTCTCCGGGTCTTGTGGCAGCGTATGCCGCTCCACCTCCGAGCACTGCTCCTCCGGCTAATATTGCGGCTCCGGCCGCTACTCTTTTCGCCGTTGTGTTGTCGTTGGCACTAAGGTTCCCGTAGTCCTCTACGTTGAAATCCTGGTTTGTTCCGTTAGTCTTCATAATCAATGAGTTTTTTTAGAGGTTTTTATTATAGTTTCTGTTCTCATGATTTCAGGAGTGTTCCTTACTCTCTTTGATTGTATAGACCCCGCTGAACGGAGTATCTTACGCTTAGGGTAAAAGTTTTTTCATTTCACTCGAAAAAATGTTCCTTCAATTTCTTAGGCCGATGGTTCTTTTCATGTACCACATAACCTGTTTAAGCATTCTTCAGAACATTTTCATATACTCAGCCCTGCCCTTCATCTTCTGTGGTGTCAAAGCAAATTTCTTGACAGGCTGAGTGCCTTTCATGTCATAAATCTCGTACGTCAGAGGCTGGTTGAGCTCTACAAGACGCTTTATCATCATTGTGTCAAGGAGATGCAGATCGTTAAGCATCATGGACGGAAGCCATTTCAGCATCTCGGCATCTGTCAGCTGAGGGTCGTCTGTCAGAGCTCTGAGCGTGAGGATGACGGTCTTGCCGTCATACACGCATTTCTCCATTCCGAACGCCCCGTATTCTTTCGGCAACTGTGACGCAAACGTCTCCACTCTTGTGGCTATAACACTGTCTGTCTGTTGAGCGTCATCTGACACACTCTTCTGGTTTTTACCGCATCCGGCGCATAACAAAACCAAAAAAGCAGATAGGATAATGTGTTTCATGTTCATAGTGTTTTTAATGTGGTTATGTTCTGTTTTCAAGAATGCTATTTTGTTATCTTTATGATATACGTCTCGTCATTGCTGTCGTTTACGAGGGCATAATATCCCGGCGAGAGATATACGAACGAGATGCTGCTCACACCGTCTATGATGTCCGATGTCGATGGTTTTATGGCATTGTCGCTTCTTGTCTCCTGCGTGTAGCCCTGTGTTCTGTGGCCGTCTTCCATTGTCATGTTGTCAAGAGCGACAAGATGCCAGCTGCCTTTCAATTTCGCGCCCACAGTCTTGAACGTGATTGTTATGCCCTCAGGGAAAGGATACACCTTACGGTCGATGTAGAACGTGTTATCACCCTCTGTCTTTGTCTTTGCAGCAGGAATGCTGAACTCGTTGACATACATCTTTTCTTTCTCATATACGGCTTTTTTCTTCTCGACGTAAGTCGTCTGGTACTCCTCAATTTTCGATGACAGGATTTTTTCCTTCTTTCCGTTTCCGAGCATGAGCACGACATACTTGTCCTTGTCTCTCTTTCCGTAGTGCTGTGTGATGATGACACCCTCTTTCGTTGTTTTGTCCTTCATCACTATGACATTGGTGTATCCGGCCTGACTGCTGACAGTCATGCCTTTTTCCTTTGTCTCTTTCCTTATCTCGATGATGTCAGACATGTGTATCTCGTGTCTGCCGTCGCTTGTCTTTACAGTCAGTTTCACGCCTGGCACCTGCGAGACGATTGTTCCGGAGTATGTCTTTCCGTGCAGTGTGATGATAACATCATTCAAGCCTTTCTTTCTGATGTTGTCTGTCTGCTCTTTTTCTATCTTTGCGATATTCTTCCATTCGAGTTTGTATGTCTCTGGTTTAATTTGCATATAGACAGTCTTCGGACTTTCGTCTTGCTCTGTCTTCAGCAGATTACGGTGGTTGTGTGTCCTGGTCTTTATGTCATACAAGACGATGTAGCGTCCGTTGGCGTCGCCCTTCAGAGCCTTGTGTCCCAAAGCCCAGCGTTTCAGCTCTCTGTCGAGATTCTCGTACTTCGTCTTTTTCGGTGTGGATGAAATCAGTTGTGCATCGTCGATTACGAACGTGGCTTTCTCTGATTTCACCGTTATATCCTTGTTCGGACGCTGCGATATGATTTTGCCAACGATTCTTGACCCGTTCTTCATTACGAACGTGGATTTCTCATCAGCGTATGCGGCTGAGACAACGATATTCAGCATTGTCAGCGCAAGGAGGGTTTTATTAAGGATTGTTTTCATTGTTGTATATACTTTTTTGTAGTGTTTCTGTTCTTTATAATACAAAAGCCTTGTTGCATAGGGACTCTTCTTCTTCCATCTAAAGAATAAACCGCAGCATTACCGTCAGCTTCTTCTATGATTTCATCTATATCTGTGGCGTTTTCCACTTTAACAAAATCACTCCATTCAGAAGCGATACCATTTACGACTGAACGAATGCGGACATTTGTTGTCTCGGCATCTTCTATCAACCATTTCAGATTGACTTCTGTGCCAAAGATTCCCTCTTTCATCTCACTCTTCCTTATAAGTGTGAGATTGCTGCCTAATTTTACTGATGACTGTTCAATATCATACGTTTTTGCTCCTATCACCTCATTCCATTTCACGGTGTAACCTTCATTGTCAATAGCAGAGACATGTAACGCTTCTGGGGCATAGATTTCATTGTCGAAAATCACATCGAATGATACAGTGCCATCCTCATTCTCGGTTATGTTCCCGATAGCCCTGTTCATATTGAATGTCCAGTCAGTGTTCATGTTATACAGCCTCCCACCATTGTCTCTGTGAGACGTGTTTGTCAACCATTTGACATTTTTATTGCCGGGCCAGATGTCACCTCTCAGGTCGTTCTCTTTATTTCCATAACTGTTGTCAGCAGGAATGATAGTCATTCTCTGGTGATTAGGGGAGGGATTAACCTGGTTAGTATTCCAAGCTCTGGCATCAAAGTCCACATGTGTTATTATCATCCCATGAATATCATTATATGTATCAACATATTTGAACCAGCGTGATGACTGATGGTTTTCAATAAGATAATATTCGTTTCTGTTCCCTTCATTATATATTATATATGCTTCAGGCGTGTCACCGAGGTTAGCCATATCGCATATTTTCTGCGTTCCTTTCAATTCTACAGGTTCCAGCCATCCTGCAATCCATCTCTCGTATGCGGTGAATCCGTATGGCACCTCACCATATCCTTCTGGCCCGGCATATGAGCCAGAGTTCATTATGTCCCAGTAAGACATCCCGAAAGCGCCGCTATAATCTGTATCATAGAAATCCGGAATTCCAAGACAATGGCAAAACTCATGACAAGGCGTGCCAATGCCTGACAGTCTTTTTCCGGAAAAGCCTATCAGTTCGCTTGAGCAGGCATAGGTGTTGACTGCAACACCATCCAAGGATATAGCATTTGACCCCAGCCAGCTTTCGTGCGGCCAAATGGTATTTGACGGTGCACCGTAATGTTCGCCATACCCTGCATAGACAATAAACACCTGATCCACTTCACCGTCTCCATCCCAATCATAATCCTTGAAATTAACGTTGTCGTCAATCAAACGGCATGCTTCAATAACCATTTCAGGGACATTCTTATCTTTGCCAAACATTTCGGAGTTTCCTCCATAGTATTCATAGTTTCTTGACACTTTCACTGGACCTATCACATCAAAATCCAGAATGAATTTCCCGTAACTCTGGTCATAGAAGTAATCGTGTACGGAACCTATGCTTCCATTGTCCGAATAGCCTTTTTCGTTGAACAATCTGTTGAATTGAAATTGAGAATCTTTCAAAACCATAGATAAATTTGGGAAATCAACCAATATGACAAGACCTCGTTTATTTCCCGAATAATTACTATATTGCCCTAAAGCTTGTGAAGACGAAATTTTATTTTTTCTCTGTAAATTACTATGGTCAAGTCCAAGTTTTTGTTTATTTCCGAGATATTTCCTAACAGAATCTATGTTATCATTAATAAACTTTGTTTCTTGATTTGTTCTATTTGTACAATTATGAGCAATGATTTTTGAAATGAGAAGGCTATCATTGTTAATAAATCCATAATAATAACTATCTCCATAATTGAACACTGGTATATCATCATCTGTTACATAATAATGAACGTATTCATCTCCAAGTAATTTAATAGTTATTAGGCTTCCGTCTTCCTGTAAGATTGTTTTTTGGACTACTTTAGCAGGACTTGAAAATAAGACTAGATTATGGATTCCTAATAATAAAAATAAAAGAAGGCTTCTCATAAACTTCTATTTTATTTCGGAATCTCCAAATTGGAGATTCCGAAAATTTTGTAGATGTCGAATTCAATTATTTAAATATCCGCGATAAGTATGTGCATTTTTTTTCATCTCTTTCACGTCAATTATTGTTATCGGGGATAATAATTGATAATATAATACAGCGGTCACATTTTCTGAATTTAATACCATTACACCTGTTCCATTTCCCACAAAATTGTAGATTCCTTTGGCTTCATTATATCCTTCATATGAATATTGCTCTTTTAGTGATGCCAAAATAGATTCAAGAGTGTAGCTTTGTGAAAACATCATAAGTAGCTGATTTAAATTTGTTTTATTTGTATCAAAATAGTACTTATAAAACACAGACTTTCTCTTATTATACCAACTTGATGTATAAGCATTGCTTATTTCTTCTTCTTCAGAAAAATCCATAGCGGCATTATTCATATACGAATTCACAGTTTGAAGTGAGGCACCCCATTCCAAATATGGATCAGCATATAATTTTATATTTAGGCCATTATACCATTCTTGAAAACTCAAATATGAATAATCATCAAATAATATACCTTCAATTTTACTTCCAGTATAACATATAGCTCCAAAGTATGATTTCCCATCTTCAACTTTTAGGTTATAGCCCGCATCTTTTGTCGGAGTGAATTTTGAATTATCTAGTTGTTCTGCAGTTTGAGCTCCAAATACACAATTCACGTCACCTTCTTCCAACAAATATGCAGTTCCGAATGCTTCATTAGGAAATTGATCAGATGATTTATAATATAGATAACCACGTTCTGCCCATGTGTTCGGATTAAGATAATTCTTGTAGTAGAAACGATCTTCGCCTTTTTTTTCAGGAGATAAGTAACGACCATCAGGATGGTTTTTTGTATAGAATGATACGCATAAATAATTACTACAATCAAAATTTGCAGCAAGAAAGTCAACATACGCACCGATTGCATGTGGAGTTATATCAACCCTCTGATTTTTTCCATTAGCTATTTGGATGACATTTGTCGCAACACCCACTGCCGAATACCATGCAGAATAATATTTTCTTCGTGCTATTTGTATTGTTGAAAGTTTTTCTTGTCCAACAATAACAAAAGATTCGGAAATATTTCCTTCACTTTCCTTAACCATCATCTCAACGGATATAGCCGTATATTCACCTGCGGGTAAATATGAGAAATTTCTTTCTGTTTGTCCGAAAGTTTTAACAAACACACTATCTGAAGCAGCTAAGTTTCCATTATTGTCATATAAGAATGTCCATACTCCTATATTATAATCTCCACTCAAGAAATTACCCTTAAACTGATCAGAAACACCAAATTCATCATAAACGGTCTGAGTAGAGACTGTATATGTTAAATCTCCATAGGCAATCACCTCTATGTCGTCATTAGAACAAGAAGTGAGAATTCCGGCAAATGCCAAAATTATGTATATAATCTTTTTCATAACGTTTCTTTTTTATGCATTATTTCTTTTTTGTACCGATACATTTGAAGAGATATCCTATGGATATTTCAAGTGAGCTTACTTTAGCGGGGAAATTGCCAGCCAGCTCACTTGTCCCGAGGTAGTATCTCGCATTGGCATAGAAGCCGTCGTTTGCCGAGTTCTTGTTGAAGCGGTAGCCAAGGCCGACAGTCGCCTTTATGTCAAATCCCTTAAAGTCACCTGTTTTATATTCCATATAGTCGTATGACAACATATCCGGGCTTGAAGACATCGTCCCGGCTATTGTCGGACCTACCTCAATGTACAGGTTCTTCAGATGCTTTGTGTTGTAGCAGGGATAGAACTGGAGCATGATGGGCACTTCAAAGTATCCGAGCGTGAGATCGTCATCAGCCAGAGTTTTAACTGCATGCTGCTTGTAGTTAAGCTCCACTCCGATGCCGAACAGTCCCTGTCCGTCGAGCGGGCGGTTGCGGCTGTCCTTGCCGCCGAAACGGATATTGGCTGCTAAGCCGCCGCCGAAGGATATGCCGCTGCCATCGTAGATTTTCAGATCATCGCCCTCGCTCATCGTTGACACTCCGGCTCCGACACGCGGACCGACCGACAGCTCATAGTTGTAGTGTTTGCCCTTTACCTCAACATGTGTTGTCGTCTTCTTTCTGTTTTCAACTCTCTGTTTCTGTCCGAAACCGTCATCTTCTGTCACAATCTGTGCCTTTGCCGTCATGGCGACAGCAAGAAAAGACAGAATAAAGATTGATGTTTTTTTCATAAGGTATTGTTTTGTGTTAGTAAAATAAATAATTATCGCTGTCATGATGTTCAGAACGGTTTCAGCTCGAGGCCGTTACGACGTGCTGACGTGCCGTCGGATGTAGATACAACGCACCATCCGTTAAGCTCTACATTCTTCACGAGGAACGAACTGTTTATCGAGTAGCTGCCTCTTGCGGGTATGGTGACAGTCTGTGTGATGTTTCTGAAATGTGCTTTCTGTCCTCCTCCCGAGAGTGTGATGGTTGTTGTCACGGGTATTGGCGACGGGTTGCGTATAGTTGCCGTGACGAGGCAGCGGTCTTGCGGGTTGGCATCTGCATTAATGACACGTATGCTTGACTTCAGTTTTGTCCTCTGCACGAAACTGAAGCTCTCGTTGCCCTGCCAGAGTTTTATGCCGTTGTTCTTCACCTCGACGTTGAATGTCTTCGTCTCTTTTGTCTGCGAGGCGTTCGGTGTGTATGCGAAGCTGTATCTGTTTCTGCCTGTCTTGCTTATTTCGAGCGCATTGCCGTTGTCCTGATCTTTCAGCGTGACCGTTATGCTCTCGTTTTTCCATTTCTCGGGCACAGAGAGTGTGAACTCGCACTGGCACGAGCCGCCTTCTGAGAAGATGTGTCTTGATTTCTCTGTGTGCGTATAGAAGGTGGAGTTGTCTGCCACAATATGCAGCAGGCCGTATTTCCCGTCCATCATCGCCACTGCCGTCCCGTCTGAGAAATAATCTGCTTTCTCATATTGGAAAGGTGTGAGAAGTTTTCCCTTCTCCGAGATGTATGTCCACAGTCCGTTGCGTTCTTCAGGCATATACTCCATGTTTTTCTCCTGCTCGTATTTAGAGTATTCCACATCGTCTCCCAGCCCGCTTACACGGTAGAGATAATCTACGTCGAATGAGGTGGCGTTGCTTTTCATCTTCTCGATCCTGCCGTCGCCGTTCAGTACGAAAAGCACCTCTTCCTCATCCCATAGAATTGCCTTGCCGTTGTAGAAATTGGTGCCGCCGAATGGAGTGCCGCCGTTTTTCAGCTTAGGCAGAATCTGTTCGCCCGATGTGTCAATCCAGTGGAAACTGTCTCCCTCACCGACAACGGCGAAGCCTTCGCTGAATGGACGTACAATGTCATCGGTGAAGCTCCATGCCGGCTGGCATTTTTCGTCAAGGTATCCGTATCTGCCGTATTCGTCCTGCACGGTGATGAATCCCTCTGAGTAGAACATATATTCGGGTAGAAGATAGTATATGCCGTCGGTGTAGTGTACTGTGCCGTTTTCTTCCAGTACACCTTTCATCTGCCATTTGCCGTCTCTTTTGTTGACGAAGACTGTCTTGCCTTCATAGAAATAGTTTATGGCATCATATACGGGTTGCAGGATGACTTTTCCGTTTGTGGAAATCATTCCGACCTTTCCGTTTTTCTTCACCTGATACATATTCGGTCCGAAATATTTTATTGACTGATATTCCGGAGCCACAAGCCAGTCAGCTGTTTGCGCTTTCGCCTCGGCGATGGCGAAGAGTGCCAAGAGCATTATGGATAGAGTGCGTCTCATAAGTAGTATAAGAATTGTGGTTTATTTGTCAGTTCACGACGGGCATGTCTTTTTCTTTCGACATGTCTTTCTTCTGAATTTCAGGCTCTACATCCTGTTTTTCATTATAGAGTTCCTGACGTTTTGTTTTCTTACGTCTGACGTTGGTTTTTCTGCTTTTTTTCTTTTTTGTCGCTCTCTTTGCTGTTTTTATTGACGATTCTACGGGTGCGTATTTGTCTGTAGAATCCCTGTTCCATTCTGTCTGTTCTTCCTCGGCAGCTACTGGTATTTCTGTCGTCTGTACTTTATCGTCCTTATTGTTGAAGACAGACCATACCGCTATGCCTGCACACAACACGAGAAGCATGGCTGCAGCTGCAGCGGCACTTTTTCTCATTTTTGAATACGGGTCTTTCAATGTGTTCCAGTCGAATTCCCATACGTCACCGAGTCTGATGCTGTCTTTTCTTGTCACAGGGAGCGATGTCCCTTTCAGCATTCTGTTTCCGTTGAGATAAGTCCCGTTGCTGCTTGTGTCGCTTACGGTCATCCTGCCCCAAAAACTGACGGATATGACGAGATGGTGCCGGCTCACCTTGTCAGTGCTGTCATTGATGACGATGTCACAGTCGTTGCCTCTGCCTACAATTATTCTTTTCATTGTCAGTGTGTTTTGTGAATGAGATGATTACTGTTTTTTCATGAATCTTTTTCTCAGTTGCCGCGTGCTATTCCGTAATGCTTCTTTTGCCTTGTGCATGCAGCTGTACTGGTATTCGGAATCTTTCTTCATGTCTATCACAATGGCGGTAAGGTTGTCATGGTCGCCGCCTTCTGCCCATCCAGCCTCATCTACTGTGTCTGTCAGGAACTGTACCTCGTCTTCGGGTTTGTCTTTCTCATTGAAGAGGGCGAGCATCTCGTTCTCCGGCTTCACGTTCCAAATGCCGTCACAGCAGAGTATGAACCTGTCGCCCTTCCTGTATGGTATCTTCTCAACGGTCACCTCTATTGTGTTGCGTATTCCGAGAGCGCGCGTGATGATGTTCGAGAAGCTCGATTGGCGGGCCTGCTCCTCAGTCATTAAACCTTGTGCTACCATCTCGAAGACTTTCGAGTGGTCGAATGTGCGGAAGATTTTCTTTCCCCTGCGCAGCTGGTAAATCCTGCTGTCTCCGACGTGTGTCAGATAGGCGCATCTGGCAGTGATGACGAGTATTGTTGCCGTTGTGCCCATTCCTCTGAGAGGTGGCTCTTCGTATGCGCGCTGGTAAATGGCGTCATTGGCGGCTGAGACGGCGGCTGAGACGGCGGCATCGCTGAATTCTCCTTCTGTCTTCGTCTTCAGTGTCTTCAATATTTCCGCCACAGCGATATGCGATGCTGTCTGTCCTCCTGCCATGCCTCCCATGCCGTCGCACACTGTAAGCAGCACGGCTGAGGGTGTTGATGTGCCTCCGTAGCAATCTTGGTTCTCTTTCCTGCCTCCTACACCTGTCCTGCCCCATGCCTCGCATATATCATTGTTGACGATAAGTTTCCGTTCGTCAAGTCTTGTGACATTTATTTTTTCTAAGTTACTCATGATAAGATAGAGTTTTTTTATTTGATATAGTGTCAATATTTGCGCAAGAGCGCAGAGATTTTGTTGACATATACGGGGTCTTCTGCCTCAGAGGCATATTTGTATGCCTTGTCGAGCAGATCTTTCGCATATCTCAGGTTGCGGGCTTCTCCTCCTGTCAGGTTCGGGCCTTCGTAATAGTTGCAAGCAAGTTCGTAGAGGGCAGGGTAATAGTTCGGTTTCGTTTCTGCTATCTGTGTCAGAATTTTGTGTGCCTTTGCAGGGTCTGGGGACACTGTGCCTTCGAGATTTGCCTGCATGGTGACATATTCGTCTCCGAGCGTGAACGAGCCTGATGAGATGGCATACAGACGGCTCATGACGAATAGTGCCTCTATGTCTCCGCTTTCCGCCTCTGCCGTCAGGTTTTCAAAGCCTTTCTTCGCCTCGCTCGGATTGAGCATCTGGCGACGGATTGCGGGCATCTCGTTTATTGACGGGGTAGCTTCTGTTTCTTTTTGGACGATTGTCTGTTCTTCATGGGTTTTATCTTTGCTTGATGATATGAGTTTCGTAATGAAGACAGCCATGCAGACCAACAGTGTGATAGAGACGACAACGGTGCCTGCCACAGCGGCGAATTTCGCTAATGTCATGCCAAAGATATATGTAGTGTTGTCAGTGCCTGCAAGGCTGTCGAGTTCAGCCCTGAAGAGTGCGGCGCTCTGGTATCGTTTGGTGCAGTCTTTCTCTGTCGCTTTGGCGATTATTCTCCTGAGTCTCGGGTTTCTGATTTGCTTCAAAGGCATGTCAGAGCGCAGATGTGCGTTGAGCACGACATTGGCTGGTCCCTCAAACGGCAGGTGTCCTGTTGTCAGCTGGAATAGCAGGACACCGATGGCATAGATGTCGGTAGGCTTGTTCTGGTTTTTGATATCTCCGATGATAAGCTCCGGCGCGGCATACTGCGGCTTGCCCATGAACTGTCCGGCTGTCGTGAGGTTGCGGTCGTGGGTCTTAAGACCGTCAACTTGTTTCGCTATGCCGAAATCTATGAGCTTTATCTTCCCGTCTCTTGTGATCATGATGTTCGAGGGGTCGATGTCACGGTGTATGTACCCGGCATCATGCAATGCCATGATACCTGACAGGATTTTCTTCGTCACGGTGACAGCGAACTGCTCCGGATCATTGTTATACATATTGTATAACATCTGTGCGAATGGCACGATGTTGCCGTCCCTGTCTGTCAGTATGCCCTGCAGCAGGTCTGAGAGTGAGACACCCATCAGCAGTTCGCTGACTACATGATGTCTGACTGACACCATGCCGTCTGCCATACGTGTTTCGACAGAGAGAAATCCCATCATCTCCACAAGGTTGTCGTGCATGATGCGTATGTTCGCCTCGTTCTCCGCTCTTTGTATCACGTTTTGCGGCAGTCCGGAATACAAGAACTTTATTGCTACCTCGCGTGTCTCATGCGTATGGACATTGATGCGCTTTCCGCGATACACCTTGCCCATACCGCCTTCTCCAAGCAGTTTGGATGATGTGTCGAATTCGTAGTATATGCCAACCTGTTTCTCTTTTTCTCCTTGTAGTTTTATCTTTGCCATTATTTTAATGATGTGTGTTATTCTTTTCTGTCTTTCTGTTAGTCTAATACAACACCGTACGTGAAGCACCGTCTTGAGTTGCTGTCGGCGAATAGAAATCGTTGGACATGACAGGCGTATCTGCCGGCGCATATCCGTCCTTTATCCCCGTAGCTGCCTGCATGTCTTCAAATTCTTCGTCTTCCGCCAGTCCTGCAGATTCAGCGTTGAACATCTTGACGATGAACCTGTAGTGTTTTCCGATTTGTATTATGTCGTTCTCTTTCACGCCAAGCTCTTCGTAACGGCCGTCTTCGCCGTTCACCGTCGTGCCGTAATCCGAAGCATAGTCTGTAATGGTTATGATATATCCCGCCGACGTATCATACTCTTTCTGTATGTTCAACACGGCATGTTCTGCAGATACTGTGAATTCTTTCAGACACACATCGCATCTGTCAGTATGGCCTATGATGTTGCGTCCGAGGTACAGCGGGAAAATTTCTCCCAAAAGTCCTCGCGATATTGAAAACAACACTCCGACCACCACACGGTTCTGCATGGCGACGATACGTTGTCCTTCGCTTTGCGCCATTTGAGGCATGACCGCACCTTGCTGTTGCGCAGCAACGGGAGTTGTCTCGGCAATGCCGCTTCCAGGCACAAAAGTACGTTTCGTGTCGAACGATTCGCGAGCATAGAGGTTGCTGTATATTTCAGAAATATTGTCGTCGGCGACGTTTCCGTAATCGACGCCCGGTACGACAGTCTTGTTTTGTGACATGGCTAAATTATAAATTGTCGATTAATTACTAAGCAGGCAGTGCAAGGATTATAGAATAATTATGCACACCTGCTTATGTCATGACATCCGTCGCGTTGTTTCATGCCATTCTGAAGACAAGCATGGTATTCCCCATTTGCACTTTGTCGCCTGTCTTCAGGTTGCATGCCTTGCCTGGAGCTATTGGCACACCGTTTACGACGACCGGATTGTTTGCCTTGACTGATGTTATTTGATACACTACCTGACCGTTTATCTGCACTGTGCGCATCCCTGCATGCAGACGGCTCATTGCGATGTCTGGTGTCAGCTGTATCTGCGCCTTGCTGTCAGAACTTCTTCTGCCGAGGTCGAACGATTTTCCGTGCGGAAGTCTCAACACTCCGTAGTTCTGCCCGTTGAATGTGACGGTAAACTCTCCGTTTGTCTTCATCTGCAAAGAAGATACGAGCTTTGTCTTGCCATAGTTTTCATCCATACCGGAATTGTTGTTGTTCTGAAGGTTTTCCACTATTTGCGTCTCGTTGTTTGCTACAACACCTGCACTTGTGATGTCGGCATGTGTCGGAGCCTGCGGCTGCACAGGCTGGTTCTTTTTTTCCTGTTCGCTCAACAATACATTGAACGGTATGGAGAATGAACATTTCGGACAACGGAAAATCTCGGGCGGACGGCGTTGGAGATTGAATCTCCTGCCGCATTCTGGACACTGTATTATCATAGATATTATGTTTTGGTTTGTTTCTTATTTCACATATACAACTACCATGCTGTCGTCAAACTTTCCCCACATCTGCGGATGTTGTTTGCCGCCAGTGTCTTTTATGACATGCGGGTTGACATAATTGAACAGCTCGCGGGCTGTAACTTTCTTGTCACCATTTTTGTCAGCATAACCTCTGAAACCCTCAAGGATTCTGCTTATAAAATACGAGTTGCGCATGTTTGGATGCTCCCATGACACTTCAGTTGAACGGCTTGACGTGTAGAGCATCACACTCGTCTTGTTTGTCTTGCGGCGCTGCGTGTTGCCGTTATTTTGTTTTTTCTTCTGCAGATTCAGTCCTCCGGAATAACATGCCATGGCAAGAATAATCTTGCGGCGCGCCTTGGCGCTCTTCATTATCTCCTGTATTTCATTGTATGTGATGATGCTGTTTTCGTCTTTCGTCTCATAACATGTCAGGCCGCCCTGCAGACCATGCCCACTAAACACAAAGATAATCTCGTCGTTGACTGTCGATTTGGCGAATTCCTTGCGCATCACTTTCAGAATATGGCTCTTCGTCGCATTCTCGTTCAGAAGCATGAAAACCCTGCTTCCGTTATAGTCGTGGAAGAAATGTGAAACGGCACGCGCATCGGCAACGGAACATGGCAGTGGAGGTGCTACCTCTGGATATTTGTATTCACCCAACCCTATCGATACCACATATGTCTTCTGAGCATAAGACACGCCGCAACATAATACGAATGTAAATAAAATAGAAAATAAATACCTTTTCATATTTCAACTCTGTTTTTATTTGTCCTGTATTTATAGAACTTTATTTTCCTGTAAACTTACACTTGCAGCTGCTGTTCGGGCATTTTCCTTCAGCAAGGATGTTCTCGTAGAGTTTAATGCCGAAATGATATCCGCATTTCGGACAACAGTATTTACGCTTGAAATAACGTTCGTTCTGGTCCTTGCGCTTTATCAGCGACTTGCTTTTAATGTCAACAATCACCCATGCTATCGCCACGGCTAATACTGTTCCTGACGCCTTAATGATGGTGCCGACATTCTCGTCTCCGATAAAGTCATTCGGGATGAGCATTGACATTATGAGACCGAGGAAACCGCCGAGCGACATTGATGCCATACGTATCATCATGATGTTCGACTGTTTCATGTCCAGATCCATCTTGTTCCGGTTATAAGCCTCGTAAATCATTTTCAGCCCGCTTATATCAACTGCCTCAGGTTCCTTTATGACAATCAGCTCTTTTATAAAAAAGGTGAATTTTGCACCAAGACGCACTTTAGTGTTCAGCGTGACAGGAACTTCTTTCGTCAAACGTAAAAACTTGTTGTTTTGAAGAATGTATGTCCCGTTGGTCGAATTGTTGTCACGAAGAAACATCTTTCCTGATTTTTCATCCATAGTGAAAACAGCGTGTTGGCGGCTGATACTTGTTTCGGTCAACGGGAAAGGCTGACTGCCTGTCTTTCCTATAATAATTTCCATATATTTAGCGTTTTGTCATTTTATTTATATATTTTTTCTCATATTATCTCTATAAGATAATCGCTCGGCACGAAATCTATTGACACGGCAGCGATGTCTTCGAGTTGAACGACGACATGTTTGTTTCCGTTTATGCGTTTTATCACTCCCTCAACTCCAGAAAAAGGACCCTCACATATTCTAACTCTCCTTCCTACACTGCTTATGTATTCATTCATCTGAAGATATGTCATGCCACAATCTACATATTCCGCAACACGCATGAAATTTTGCATCGGACGCTCGCCTACAGTCATTATTACATCTGCGGCATCACCGGCTCCATGTCTCATCATATATCTCATAGGAGCGAAATTCTTGTCATACATCTTATGCTCAGTTATGGTTCTCTGACTTGACTTTATGAATATGATATTATGGATAGCAGGAACAAGCATCTTTCGACGATTCCATCCCTTGCCAACATAACAGTATCTCATAGGGAGATAGTTTTCAATTCCTATCTCATCCAAATACATCTTCATCTTCAACTCTCGGTTGTAGGTCACACGCATCGGAAACCAATGTATTTCATCAGGATTTGTCATCTCTTCAACAAAACATACGAGAGGGGGACACCACACCTAATATTTGGCATGGAGAAAAATAAAATAAGTAGATTTACTTGTCATTAGTTTGATAAAGGCCTGATGTCCAGAAACCTGTGTTTTATAAACAAACCGACAATGAGAAAACATAAAAAAAGCGTGGAAACCTTTGTTGCCTGTTCCACAGTCTGAGGTTCTTGCACTACCTATCTAAGTCGAACAGACAACGTCAGAGCCCACGCCGATATGATTATCCGCCGTAATGAGACCTACATAAACATCTGCATTGCACCTGTGAGGATGCAATCCGTGCTTACAAGGTCTCAACGGGCAGGTTAAAACACACCCGGAGCATCTACCGTTGCTACGTCGAGACTTAGATACTGAGAATTTGCAAGATTTCAGACTGTCTCAAACACAGCGTCGAGTAAACGCCTTTATTATGTCTTGACTTTATCCCACCCATATTCCGCATTGAGCGACAATTGCATGTGTGATGCATGGTGTACACTCTCTGCACGGCGTGAGCTTCTTGCTGCAATCGCAACTTTACAATAAACGTTGACGAAAGACTGTCAAGCAAGACTTCTAAAGTCCGATGCAAAAATACAAATATTTTTTTTAATTTTGATGTTTTTTTTGAAAAAAAAATAATACAATTTTTTT
Organism: uncultured bacterium; assembly: GCA_945788485.1. Lineage (GTDB taxonomy): Bacteria > Bacteroidota > Bacteroidia > Bacteroidales > Bacteroidaceae > Prevotella. The sequence continues at coordinate 45,427 of CALZMB010000001.1, forward strand.
TTTTTTATTCTGACAAACTGTGTTTTTCTTATAAGTTGTTGAAATTTAGAGGGATAATTTTTAGATGTGTAAATAATTAAAAAATGTTATGAGGTTGTTGTTATGACAATTTATTCGTAATGCGGAGAGGGGAAGGAGGAGAACCCTGCGGCAGAACCGCAGGGAACAGTGGCTATGTTGGGATGGAAAGGTGGGAGGAGAGGGAAGAAGGAGGGAGGAGGTAGAAGGAGGAGAAAGGAGGGACGAGAGGGAGGAAGGAGGGACGAGAAAGGAAGGGGGAGGAGGGAGGTGGAAGGGCGGGTGTCAGTTGGTGAGGGCGAGGCGGAGGCCGAGGTTGCTGCCGTGTGCTTCGGGCATGGTGTAGTTGCGTGCGGCGGTGCGGCAGTATTCGGGAGTGAGGAAGAAGCTGCCGCCGCGGGTGACGCGGCCGGTGAAGGCGGGGTCGGTGATGGCTGGTCCGGCTGGATTGGTCTGGGGTTCGGGGTTGTACATGTCAAATGCGTCGGGGGTCCATTCCATGACGTTGCCTGTCATGTCGTAGATGCCGAGCTCGTTGGGGGTCTTGGTCTTGACGGGGTGTGTCTTTTTCTGGCTGTTGGCTTTGTGCCATGCCACTTCGGCTATGTTCTGGCTTCCGCTGTATTGTGTGTTGCGGCTTTTGCTGCCTCCGCGTGCGGCGTATTCCCATTCTGCTTCGGTGGGTAGGCGGAAAGTGCGTCCGGTGAGCTGGTTGAGTCTTTGTATGAAGTCGGTGCAGTTCTGTAGCGAGATGTTCTCTACGGGTAGCTGGGGGCCTTTGAATGTGGAGGGGTTGGCGCGCATGACGGCTTGCCACAGGGCTTGTGTGACTTCTGTCTCGCCGATGTAGTA
>CALZMB010000002.1 GCA_945788485.1 uncultured bacterium
AATTCGGCGTGGAGATGTTGCTCGCACGCATCTGCCAGCTGCTGCCGCCGTCGCCGCCATTTTTCGAGAAAGATCAGCTGACGGACAAGCCCGCACGCTTCTTCGTGTCTGAGATAATACGCGAGAAAATCCTGCTCTACTACGACAAGGAGATTCCTTACGCCGTCGAGGTTCGCTGCGAATCGTTCAAGGAAGACGAGCGGCAGATTCATATCCGTGCCATCATCTATGTCGAGCGCGAATCGCAGAAAGGCATCATCATCGGACATCAGGGCGTGGCAATAAAGAAGGTGAACACAGAGGCGCGCAAGCAGTTGGAGAAATTCTTCGACAAGCACATCTTCCTCGAAACATACGTGAAAGTGGATAAAGACTGGCGTTCGAACCAGCGCGAGCTCGACGCCTTCGGATATAATCCGGAATGATTCTCTTAATTGACAAGTTGGTTTTTTTTAGTTGACGAGTTGACAAGGAGTTCCCTTGAGCTTGCGAAAAAACAAGTTGACGAGTTGATAGTTCTGTCAACTCAAACTTATCACTCGAATACTAACAACTTGTTTCACTCGTCAACTCGTCAACTTGTCAACTAAAAAAGAACACTCGTCAACTAAAAAAAAATTACACCGATGGGAAAATTAGTAGCTATCGTAGGACGTCCTAATGTAGGAAAGTCAACCCTCTTCAATCGCCTCACCAACACCCGCCACGCCATTGTGAGTGACGTGGCAGGCACTACGCGCGACCGCCAGTACGGCAAGTGCGAATGGTGCGGCAAGGAATTCTCTGTCGTCGATACCGGCGGCTGGGTGGTGAACTCAGACGACATCTTTGAAGATGCCATACGCCGTCAGGTGCTTGTAGCCACAGAAGAGGCGGACCTCATACTCTTTGTCGTTGACATAAAGAACGGCGTGACAGACTGGGACGAGGATGTGGCGCAGATTCTGCGGCGCACCAAGCTGCCCGTCATGCTGGTGGCGAACAAGGCCGACAACAATCAGGACAACTACTACTCGGCAGAGTTCTACAGCCTCGGCCTTGGCGACCCCTACTCTATCTCCGCCGCCACAGGCTCGGGGACGGGCGACCTCCTGGACGAGGTGCTGCGCCGTCTGCCAGACACTGAGATTGACGCCACTGAGGAGCTGCCGCGTTTTGCTGTCGTGGGCAGGCCGAATGCCGGCAAGTCGAGCCTCATCAACGCCTTCATCGGCGAAGACCGTAACATCGTGACAGACATTGCCGGGACGACACGCGATTCGATATACACGAAGTTCACGAAGTTCTCGTTCAACTTCTACCTTGTCGATACCGCCGGCATCCGCCGCAAGAACAAGGTGAGCGAAGACCTTGAGTTCTACTCTGTGATGCGTTCAATCCGCGCCATAGAGAACTCCGACGTCTGCATCCTGCTCATCGACGCCACACGCGGCATTGAGGCACAGGACATGAACATCTTCCAGCTGATACAGCGCAACAACAAGTCGCTTGTCGTGGTGGTGAACAAATGGGACCTTGTTCAAGACAAGTCTCAGCCTGCCATAAAGACATTCGAGAATGCGATACGCGAGCGCATGGCTCCGTTCACTGACTTCCCCATCATCTTCGCCTCTGCCCTGACAAAGCAGCGCATCTTCAAAGTGCTCGAAACAGCGCAGATGGTGTATGAGAACCGCAAGGCCCGCGTCGGGACGACAAAGCTGAACGAGGTGATGCTTCCGCTCATCGAGGCATTCCCGCCGCCATCGGTGAAGGGAAAGTTCATAAAGATAAAATACTGCGCGCAGCTGCCGGGCACCCAGATACCGTCGTTTGTCTTCTACGCCAACCTGCCGCAGTATATCAAAGAACCGTACAAACGCTTCCTTGAAAACAAGATAAGGGAGAACTGGCACATGACCGGCTCGCCCATCAACATCTTCATCAGGCAAAAATAGTTCTTTTTAGTTGACGAGTTGACAAGTTGACGAGTGAAACAAGTTGTTAGTATTTGAGTGCTGAGTTTTGAGTTGACAGTACAATCAACTCGTCAACTAAAAGAATCAACTTGTCAACTAAAAAAAACTATCAACTCGTCAACTTGTTTTTTCGCAAGCTCAAGGGAACTCCTCGTCAACTTGTCAACTAAAAAAATATATGCGCCATATTCTGACATTCATATTCGCAAGCCTTGTTGTCGCAACAACGATGTCATGCGGCGGCGAGACCCTCGCCGAGATAGAGGCGAGGGCAGGACAGACTGCAGTGGCATACTATCGCCACCTGCAGGAAGAACGGTTTACGGACTTCGTAGCCGGCATGGACGGCGCTGACTCTCTCCCCGACGGCTATCGCAAACAGCTGGAAGAGAACGCCGCCATGTTCCTCAAACAGCAAAACGAGGCGCACAACGGCATACACGACATCACCCTGCAGAAATGCACTGCCGACACAGCATCAAAAACAGCAGAGGCTTTGCTGAACATACACTATACGGATTCAACCACCGAACTCGTCTGTGTGCCGCTTGTATGTCGCGACGGCACATGGATGATGAAATAAACCCTACCCCATGCAAGACAATCAAATCAGCGAAACAGGAACCGTCCCCGCCGAAGAGGCTTCAAAACTCGTGCTCCACACACACGGCCTCGTGAAACGCTACGGCAAACGCACCGTGGTGAACGATGTCGCTTTTGAAGTGAGACAGGGCGAGATAGTGGGTTTGCTCGGTCCGAACGGAGCGGGCAAGACGACATCGTTCTACATGACGACGGGACTTGTCGTGCCTAACGACGGACATATCTTTCTCGGAGACAGGGAGATAACGAAGCTGCCGGTGTATCAGCGGGCACGCCTCGGCATAGGCTACCTGCCGCAGGAGGCGAGCGTGTTCCGGAAGATGACAGTCGAAGACAACATCCTCTCCGTCTTGGAGATGACAGGCAAGCCGCGCGACTATCAGCGCGAGAAACTCGAATCGCTCATCAAGGAATTCTCTCTGCAGAAGGTGAGGCGTAACATCGGCGACAGATTGTCTGGCGGCGAACGCCGCCGCTGCGAGATAGCGCGATGCCTTGCCATAGAGCCGAAGTTCATCATGCTCGACGAACCGTTCGCCGGCGTGGACCCTATCGCCGTAGAAGAGATACAAGAGGTGGTGTGGCACCTGAAATACCGTAACATCGGCATCCTCATCACCGACCATAACGTGCAGGAGACACTTGCCATCACCGACCGCGCCTACCTGCTCTTCGAAGGCAGGATTCTCTTCCAAGGGTCGCCCGAAGAACTCGCTGCCGACCCTATCGTGCGCAAGAACTACCTCACAGAGAAATTCGTGCTGCGCAAGAACCAGTTCAAAGCGAAAGGCGAATAAGCCTCGCAAGCTCACAGACAATATGTGTACTATGTCAAAAAAGTATCAGCCGCAGCCCGGATTGAGGCTTGCATGATACTGTCTTGACATTGAAAAACCGCCGCAAAACCTGTCGCGTCCATCTGACGCTGGTTTTGCGGCGGTTTTTCGTTGTTTTTGCGCATGTCATGTATGTTATTGACATTCAATGCGATACACAGATTTTGAATATTTCTTTGTCATTTTGTGTCGTCAAAAATCATGCGAAACGCCTTCAATATAGTCAATCTTGGGCCGTCATACAGTCAATTTTGCAGCCTCACTTTGACTATCTTGCATCGTAAAACACACAACATGACACTGCGCGGGACTGTATATAGCATCACGAACTGCATTTTCTGCATCAAAAAACATGATTTTCCTGAACTTTCTGTAGTGCAAGAAAGTGTCAGCCGCGGTGGCTGCATGATACTGCACTGAACGATGCGATGACCAAAAAGGAGACTCGTCCTGCTATATAAACAAATTGACGGGTCGGCAAGGAATGTCCGTGCCGGCCCGTCAATATTTTCATCAAAGCAGACGGAGAGGATTACACTAAATGGCTGATGAGCTGCTCGCGGTCGCCCGGGAGGAAGTCGATGACAGGAATCTCAATCATCGTGTAGCATCCCGGCTGCTGGCGCATCGATGCTCTCGCCACATTGACGAGCACCTGTCCGGTGAGTGCGGGATTGTTGATAGACATATTGAATTCGAGACGCTGGTTCTGTGTCTTTCCCGACACGCCTTTGCGCACGAGGTGTACGCCGTGTCCCATGTCCTTCACGTCATCCACCGATTCAACCTGGAAGACGTGTGTCTCGTCAGAAGCGAAATACGGGTCGGCTTTTATCGCAGCAGCCACCTCGCTGAGCTGCGCTCCGTCTTCAAGCTCTACATACACCATGCGGCGATGTATTCCTTCGCCGAGAGGTATGGTCATTGAGAGGGCGTTCTTCACGCCTGCCTTTGAGCGTACGCAGACGCTGTGCCCCATCGACATGCCAGGGCCGAAGTTGGTGTATGACAGCCCTTTAGGCGCGAGGCTCTGCATGAGGGTGCGTACAACGGAATCAGAGCCCGGGTCCCATCCGGCAGCGATGACGCTGACGGTGCCAGTCTCCTTGTTCACCTTGTCGAGAGAGTTGCGGTAGTCAAGGATAGAGGTGTGTATATCGAACGAATCGACGGTGTTGATGCCGAGCGGCAGAATCTGCTTCGCGTATTCTTCGCACGAACGTGTCGGCGTCGCGAGGATTGCGACATCCACTGCGTCCAATTCTTTTATGTCGCTCACGACACGGTAGTCTGAGAGTTCTTTAGGACAATCCTTTGCGCCTTGGCGGCGTACTATTCCCGCTACTTCAAAGTCGGGAGCTGCTTCAAGTGCTTCGAGCGTGAAGCGTCCGATGTTGCCATAACCTACTACGGCAGCTCTTATCTTTTTCATTTATTGAATGATTAAAAAAAAATTGTTTATTATGTGTTTGCTCGGCAAAATTAGAAAAAAAATCAGAAATATCATTCAAAGCCTGTCTCCGCCTTGTCGGAAAATAATGTTATTTAACACAAAAATCGGTATAATATGCAATATTGCGGTGTGGCAAACGTTAATATCTATAAATGGGCTTCTGTAAACAATATGTTTACAACAGCAGGATTTCTCAACTTTTTTCTTCTTATCCGTAAGTAAAAGAATGATAGAATACATAAAAGGCGAACTGACTGAACTGACCCCTGGCATGGCAGTCGTAGAGGCGCACGGCGTCGGGTATGCCCTCGGCATCACCCTCAACACCTACACCGCGCTGCAGAAGCATGGCGTGGGCAAGGAGACGAAACTGATGGTGCACGAACAGTTGGTGACAGGTGGAAGAGACGACTCTTTCACCCTTTTCGGGTTTGCGAGCCGGCAGGAGCGCGACCTCTACCGCCTGCTCATCACCGTGAACGGCGTGGGCGGCAACACGGCACGCATGATTCTCTCAGCGACAACGCCCGCCGACCTCTGCAACACCATTGCGTCGGGCAACGAGAAAATACTGAAAAGCGTGAAAGGCATCGGGCCTAAAGGCGCGCAGCGCATCATTCTCGAACTGAGGGACAAGATTCTGTCTCTCGGCATCACGCAGGAGATGACTGCCGTGCCGGGCGGAAACGGGAAGATGGTGAACTCCGCCGTGAGAGACGAGGCAGTGGCTGCACTGACGGCTCTCGGCTTCTCGCCCGCGCCATCGGCGAAAGTGGTGTCGCAACTGCTTGCCGACGCGCCAGACACTCCTGTTGAACAGATTATCAAACAGGCGCTGAAATTGATAAAATAATTTCAGTTGACAAGTAAACAAGTTGACGAGTTGACAAGTTGACGAGTTGACGAGTTGATTGTACTGTCAACTCAAACTTATCACTCGAATACTAACAACTGTTTCACTCGTCAACTTGCCAACTAAAAGAATCAACTCGTCAACTTGTCAACTCGTCAACTCGTCAACTAAAAGAATCAACTCGTCAACTTTAAAAAAACCTTGTCACATCTCAGGCACATATCGGCATGGTTGTTTGTCTGCATCTTCATGGTGCTGACAGCATACGCTGTGTCAGCTCCGCAAGGGACGGGCATGACGGCGAGGGGAGCGTATGGAGAAGAAAGCGCGAGACCGCAGGAGAATAACAGGAAAAACAAAAACAACAATAACAAAAACCAAAACAAGAACGGGGAGAAGGGCAAGGGGGAGAAGAAAGATTCGCTCGCCACACGCTTAGAAGAGATTCTGCAGATTGAAGACGAGGACATCCCCGATTCTCTCTTAGACACCCGGTGGCCGGTGCAGCGCACCATGCCTGTGACATACGACGACCTGCAGCACAACTCCGCCGACCTCAGACACCCGGAGAACGTGAGTCAGAAGGTGGAATACAACGATTCGCTCAACCGATACGTCTTCGGCACACGCATGGGCGGCACATACCTCGCCGCGCCTATCATGATGACGATAGACGAATATCTCGCCTTTCTGAACAAACAGCAGCGCCGCGACTATTTCAAGGCTAAGAACGCCGAGATTTTCGAGAGCAAGGGGAAAGAGAAGTTCGACTTCGCCGACATGCACTTCGACCTCGGACCGGCAGAGAAAATCTTCGGGCCAGGCGGCGTGCGCATCAAGACGCAAGGAACGGCAGAGCTGAAGTTCGGAGCCACCTTCAAGAAGATTGACAACCCGTCGCTGCCCATACGCAACCGCAAGACGACAACCATCGACTTCGACGAGAAAATCAACATCAACGTGACGGGCAAGGTAGGCGACAAGGTGAACATGAGCCTCAACTACAACACCGACGCCACCTTCGACTTCGACCAGCAGAACATAAAGCTGAAATACGACGGCAAGGAAGACGAGATTATAAAACTCGTGGAGATGGGCAACGTGTCGTTCCCCTCAAACTCGTCGCTCGTGCAGGGCGCGTCGTCGCTCTTCGGCATAAGGACAGACATGCAGTTCGGCAAGCTGAAGCTGCAGACCGTGCTGTCGCAGAAGAAGTCTAACTCAAAGAGCGTCAGCACGAAAGGCGGCGTACAGCTCACGCCGTTCGAGATTGATGTCTCTAACTATGAAGAGAACCGCCACTTCTTCCTCTCACACTATTTCCGCACCACCTACGACAAGGCGATGCAGAGCCTGCCCAACCTCACCACCGGCGTGAAGCTCAACCGCATCGAGGTGTGGGTGACAAACGTCACGGGCGTCACCACCAACACGCGCAACATCATCGCCCTCACCGACCTCGCCGAGTCGTCAACGCTGCACAACCCGCGGTGGGGCGACACCGGAATGCAGCAGCCGCCGCACAACGCAGCGAACGGCGAATACCAGACGATGGTGACGACAAACGCGGCGGCGCGCGACATCGACGCCACGACAGCCACCATGGAAGGCGACAACCTCGAGGGCGGCGCCGACTATGAGAAGATAGAACGCGCGCGGCAGCTCTCGTCAAGCGAATATTCTGTCAACGAAGCCTTGGGATATATCTCGCTGCGCACCAACCTGCAGCCCGACCAGGTGCTCGCCGTGGCTTACGAATACACCTACGGCGGACGCACATACCAGGTGGGCGAGTTCTCGGGCGACATACAGGACAACACGAAGGCGCTCTATGTGAAAGCCTTGAAGAACGCCGCCAACACGCCGAGACAGGCAAACTGGAGGCTGATGATGAAAAACGTCTATTATCTCGCGCAGAACGTGGAGAAGACGAAATTCCGCCTCGACATCAAATACCAAAGCGACACGGCGGGCGTATATCTCAACTACATCCCAGAACGCGAGACAAAAGACACGCCTATCATCAAAGCCATCGGCGCCGACCGCCTCGACAACAACAACAAGCCTCACTCTAACGGATACTTCGACTTCATCGAAGGCTACACCGTCAGCGACGGGCGTGTCTTCCTGCCCGCCGCCGAGCCTTTCGGCTCATGCCTCTACAGCTTCATGAGAAGCAAGGGCGTGGCTGACGCCGTGGCAAGGAAATATCTCTACACCGCGCTCTACGATTCTACGAAGACCGTGGCGAAGCAGATAGCCGAAAGCAACAAATACATTCTTCAAGGACAGTTCAAAGGCTCGTCAAGCAATGTCATCTCGCTCGGGGCGGTCAACGTGCCGAGAGGCTCTGTCGTCGTCACGGCGGGAGGCGTGGTGCTGAACGAGGGCAGCGACTACAGCGTCGATTACTACGCCGGCGAGGTCACCATCCTCAACCAGAGCATCCTCGATGCCGGAACGGCGGTCAACGTATCGCTCGAAAGCGACACCGACTACGGGCAGCAGCGCAAGACGATGATGGGCGTCAACTGGGAATACACCTTCTCGAAAGACTTCCAGCTCTCCGGCACATTGCAGCATCTCTCCGAGCAGGCTCTCACGACAAAGGTGAACATGGGCGCCGAGCCGCTGAACAACACGCTGTGGGGCATCAACCTCAACTGGAAGAAAGAATCGCAGTGGCTCACCAACATGCTCGACAAACTGCCTTTCCTCCATCTCACCGCGCCGTCGTCGATACAGCTCTCGGCAGAGTTCGCGCAGCTCATCGCCGGCACAGCCTCCGGCACGCAAGACAACGCGTCGTACCTCGACGACTTCGAATCGGCTAAGAACACCACCGACATCTCCACGCCCGGCTCATGGACCATCAGCAGCGTGCCGACACTCTTCCCTGAGCACAGCGACATGACGACACTCAGCAGCGGCTACAACCGCGCGCTGCTCGCATGGTACAACATCGACCCGCTCTTCACGCGCCGCTCGTCGTCACTCACTCCGGCACACATCAAAGGCGACCTCGACCAGCTCTCCAACCATTACGTACGCGAGGTGTATGTCAGCGAGCTCTACCCCAACCGCGACCAGAGCAGCTACAGCGGAGCGACAAACACGCTGCCTATACTCAATCTCGCCTTCTACCCGCAGGAGCGCGGACCCTACAACTTCTCTACAGAACTCGACGCAAAAGGAAGGCTCACCTTCCCAGAGAAACGATGGGGCGGAATGATGCGCAAACTCGACTTCACTGACTTCGAGAACGCAAACATAGAGTATCTGGAATTCTGGATGCTCGACCCCTTCATATCCGGAAAGAACGGCGTCAGCGACACCGACGGCATGGGAGCCGACCTGTATATCAACCTCGGAGACATCAGCGAAGACATCCTGCGCGACGGGAAGAAATTCTACGAGAGCGGAATGCCCGTCGATGGCAGCGACGCCTACACCACCACACAATGGGGAAAGGTGCCGACACAGGCTGCCGTGACATACGCCTTCTCGACAGCGGCAGGCACACGGCAGATGCAGGACGTGGGATACAACGGCCTCACCGACGAGGAGGAGAAGCAATACGAAGGCTACGGCAACTTCCTCACATACATCCGGAACAACTACCCCGCCGCTGACAGCGTGTATAACGCCGTCATGGCTGACCCCGCAGCAGACAACTACCAATACTTCCGCAGCTCAGCGTTCGACCAGGCCGCCACACCCATCCTGCAACGCTACAAGCACATCAACGGCCCGCAGGGCAACTCGCCCGATTCCGAACAACGCACCGAGGCCTACGACACATCCTACAAGACGACACCCGACGTCGAGGACATCAACCAGGACTTCACGCTCAACGAATACGAGAAATATTTCCAGTACAAGGTCTCGCTGCGCCCGGGAGACATGAGGGTTGGCGAGAACTATATCGTCGATAAGCGCACGACAAGCCCCACACTGCGCAACGGCGACCGCGACACCGTCACATGGTACCAGTTCCGTATTCCGCTGAAAACCGCACTGCGCGGCGACGGGCGCGTCGGCGGCATAACCGACTTCACGTCCATTCGCTTCATACGTATGTTCATCACGCAGTGCGCGCGCCCCATCGTGCTGCGCTTTGGCTCGCTCGACCTCGTGCGAGGCGAATGGCGCGTGTACGAGCAGAACCTCAACAACGCATCGGCAAACACCGCCACCATGGCTGTCTCTGCCGTCAACATCGAGGAGAACAACGACAAGACTCCCGTCAACTACGTACTGCCGCCGGGCATCACACGTGTTGTCGATCCCTCGCAGCCGCAACTGACAGAGGCCAACGAGCAGGCTCTCGCACTCACGCTCAACGACATGTCCACGGGCGACGCACGATGCGTATATAAGAACTCCACCATCGACATGCGACACTACCGCCGCCTGCAGCTCTTCACACACGCCAACGCTTTCGAGAACAACGTCACGAACCTCCAGGACAACCAGCTCGCGCTCTTCATACGCCTCGGCTCTGACTACAAGTCGAACTACTACGAATACGAGATACCGCTGAAGCTCACGCCTCCGGGACACTACGACAGATACTCTACGCAAGACTGCCGCGCCGTATGGCCGGAAGACAACATGCTTGACATCGACCTCTCTGTCCTCACCACGCTGAAGCGCGAACGCAACAAGGCGAAAAGCGAGGGCAGAGCATCGTACAACCAGGTCTTCACCGCATACGACACGGAAAAGCCGCAGAACAAAGTCTCCATACTCGGAAACCCGTCGCTCGGAGAAGTGAAGACAATGATTATCGGTGTCAGAAACCTCTCCTCTGAGGTGAAGAGCGGCGAGGTGTGGGTCAACGAGCTGCGTCTGCTCGACGCCACAAACAAAGGCGGATGGGCGGCGCAGGGAAACATGAACCTGCAGCTCTCTGACCTCGCCACCGTCAACCTCAGCGGGAAATACTCGTCTGCCGGATTCGGAGGTCTCGAACAGAGTGTTGTCGAACGTTCGACAGAAGATTTCCAGTCGTTCTCAGCGACCTTCGACATCGAGCTCGGCAAGTTCTTCCCCGACAAGGCAAAGGTCTCCGTGCCTGTGTATTACAGCGTGACGAAAGAGAAGACCTCACCGCTCTACAACCCTCTTGACACCGACCTCGAGCTCAACGACGCCCTCGACGCCTACACCGACAAGCAGCAGCGCGATTCTGTCGAGAACATCGTAGTCACGAAACTCACGTCAACGAACTTCTCCGTCGCCAATGCCCGCGTAGGCATAGCGACGAAAGGACACCCCATGCCCTACGACCCCGCCAACTTCTCCTTCTCCTACAGCCACTCGCACACCCACAAGCAGGGCGAGACAACGGTCTATGAAAACGAAGACAACTGGCGCGGAGCACTCAACTACAACTGGTCGCCCGTCTATAAGCCCTTCGAACCCTTCAAGAAGATAAAGTCCAAGTCGAAGGCATACGACATACTCAAACGCTTCGGGCTGAACTACCTGCCGCAGACAATAGGATTCAACACCGAACTGACACGCTCGTACTACGAACTGCAGGAACGTGACATGGAAGCCCTCGACAACTCTGCCATCCCACTCTCCTTCAGCTCGCAGTTCCTCTGGAACAGAGACTTCAACATCCGATGGGACCTCACGCGCAACCTGCAGTTCTCTTTCCGCTCAGCAACCCATGCCGAGGTGGAAGAACCCTACCGGCCCGTGAACAAAGACCTCTACCCCGACGACTACAAGGTGTGGAAAGACTCTGTGTGGACAAGCATCAAGAACCTCGGCACGCCGCTCGACTACAGCCAGAACGTGACAGCGTCATACAACCTGCCGCTCAACCTCATACCCGCCTTCGACTGGCTGTCATCGACCGCCACATACTCGTCGTCATACAACTGGGTGAGAGGCACGGCACTCGAAGACGGCACGTCGCTCGGCAACACCGTCAGCCTCAACCGCACATACGCCCTGAAAGGCTCGCTCGCCATGGAGAAACTCTACAACCATGTGCCTTTCCTGAAGAAGGCGAACGAGAGATTCAGCAAACCCGCAGCGAAAGCCAAGCCAAAGACCGGCACGAAGAAGAAGCCGGCAGACAAAGACGACAAGAAAGCCGACGCGGCAGACAAGGAGAAATCAAAACTCCCGCTCAACCGCAACACCACACAGGTGGAGATGACACTCTATCCGGACAGCGCCGTCAGCATGCGCCACAACAGGAAATCGAAACGCATCGTCGTCTCTGCAAAGAGTACAGACGGGAAAGCACTCGCCGTGAAGTTCAAGAAGCAGGACGACAACACCATACTCGTGAAACTCAAGGGCGACACAGCGCAGAAAGTGAAACTCTCTGTCACGAAACTGCCCGACCTCGACGAGAAGCCCTGGTATCGCCTCGCACAGTCCGCTGCACGCTTCCTCATGATGCTGCGCACCATCGACCTCACCTACAACAACAGCTACGCAATGTCGCTGCCCGGCTTCATGCCCTCTGTCGGCGACGCCTTCGGACAGAAGAGCGTAGATGGCATCCTCAGCCCGGGTCTCGACTTCGCCTTCGGCCTCGTAGGCGATTCGTATGTCTCACAGGCACGAGAAAGGGGATGGCTGCTCAACGCCGATTCCGTAGCCACACCGGCTGCCATCAACCAGACAGAAGACCTGCAGCTGCGCATGACACTCGAACCCGTACGCTCTCTGAAGATAGACCTCAACGCCAGCCGTACACACACACGCGGCAAGAGTATACAATATATGTACGAGGGCAGCCCCACCACCCTCTCCGGCACCTTCACGATGACAACCGTCTCCATCGGCTCGGCATTTGAAGGCACCGGCAGCGCAGCAGACGGTTTCCGATCAAAGACCTTCGAGAAGTTCTGCAGCTCTCTGCCCGCCTTCCGGCAGAAGGTGGAGGCGCAATATGCCGGAGCCACATACCCCGCAGGCTCAACACTCGCAGGGCAGACCTTCGACCCCGCCAACGGAGGCGTCAGCCAATACAGCGCCGATGTCATGGTGCCCGCATTCCTCAACGCCTACACCGCGATGGGCGACGGCGGCATGAGCCTCTTCCCCGCTCTCGCCCGCCTGCTGCCCAACTGGAGCGTGAAGTACAGCGGACTGTCACAGCTCACATGGTTCAAAGAACGTTTCAAGAGCGTCAACATCTCTCACGCATACAAGAGCGTCTATGCCGTAGGCTCATACAGCAGCTTCTCCACATTCGTAGAGTATATGGGAGGGCTCGGCTTCATCAGCAACGCCACGACCGGCATGCCGCAGCCGAACTCAATATACAATGTCTCGCAGGTCAGCATAAACGAATCTTTCTCGCCCCTACTCGGCATTGACGTCACTCTACAGAACAACATGACGCTCAAGATGGAATACCGCACGACACGCATTCTCAACCTCGCGATGACAAACGCACAGCTCACCGAGACGACATCAAAAGACCTCGTCTTCGGGTTCGGCTACAAGATTCAGGACTTCAACCCCTTCGCCCCCAAGGCAAGGAAAGTGAAGACGGGCAGCGGGAAAGACACAGAGCAGAACAACACTGCCGCAACACGCACCACACGGCGCGGCTTCAGCCACGACCTCAACCTGCGCCTCGACGTCAGCTACAGGAAACAGGCTGCCATCAACCGCGACATCGCCACCGTCACGTCAACCGCCACAAGTGGCAACAACGCATTCAAGCTCTCGTTCTCTGCCGACTACACCATGTCGCGCCTGCTCACCATGAGCTTCTATCTCGACAGACAGACAAACACCCCTCTCCTATCAAGCAACTCATACCCAACCACGACACAAGACTTCGGTCTCGCACTCAAATTCTCACTCACGAGATAAAGAAAATGACAAGATACAGAGCGATACTCCCGACACTACTCGCCATCCTCATCATCTCCGGCACCACATCCCGGGGCACGACAGCATACGCCGGCAAAAATGCCACAGGCGACACCATGACAGCTGACACCGTAGCGGCAGACAGCGCCGACATGACCTATGCCGACACAACCGCAGCAGACAGCCTCCTGCCTGACAGCCTCGCGGCGGACAGCCTGCCGCTCACGAAGGCAGAGAGCCTCATGCGCCTGCTCGACAACAAGATGTTCGGCACGTCGCAGGTAGCGGTGATGGCATACGACCTCACCGCCGACACCCTCATCTTCGCACACAACGAGAGGCAGCTCATGCGCCCCGCATCAACCATGAAACTCCTCACTGCCATCACCGCCCTACACAACCTCGGCTCATCATACCGCCTCGCCACATCACTCATCGCCGACGGCAACACAGCCACGCAGGACAGCGGACAGCAGCAGAATATCTTCATCGGAGACATCATTGTCAGGGGAGGCATGGACCCTCTTTTCAACACCGACGACATGCACGCCTTCGTAGATGCCATAGCACAACAACACATCGACACCATATACGGCGACATACGCGCCGACCGTTCGTTCAAAGACACACTGCTGCTCGGCGAGGGATGGTGCTGGGACGACGACAACCCTGTCCTCACGCCTCTGCCGTGGAACAGGAAAGACACCTTCGTCAGGAAATACAAGCAGATGCTGCAGGCACAGGGCATCACCATTCTCCCCACCTCGCTAATACCCACCGACAGCCTCGGCAACCCCACCGTCACCACGCCACCCGCCAGACGCCGCACTCTCTGCACACGCACTCATACCATACAGCAGATTCTAATACCCATGCTGAAGAAATCAGACAATCTGTATGCAGAAGCACTCTTCTACCACATCGCGGCGCAACGCCGCCGTCCGGCCACACGCCGTCACACCGCAGACATCATGCGGCGCCTCATCGCATCGCTCGGCCTCAACCCCGCACACTACCGCATAGCCGACGGCTCCGGACTCTCTCTCTACAACTACCAGACGGCAGAACTGCAAGTGAAACTGCTGCGCTTCGCCTACCACTCGCCGGACATCTACCCGCACCTCTACCCCGCACTACCCGTTGCCGGCACAGACGGCACGCTGAAGAAACGAATGCGCACACAGCCCACACTCGACAACGTACACGCAAAGACCGGCACGCTGACCGGCATATCATCACTCGCCGGCTATCTCACCTCTGCCGACGGCAACACCATCGCTTTCGCCATCATCAACCAGGGCATCATGTCTGCCACATCAGCAAAGAGATTCCAGGACAATGTCTGCAGAATACTGTGCCGGTGAATGAGCCGGAACAGCATACATGACATCACATGAGGCTTTGAAGGATATATAATAATAAGGTGATATACGCATAAAAATATAATTTTTCGCCGAAACTGTTGTTTTTCGGGATAAAATTTTGTATCTTTGCAACCAGAACGGAGACACCGCATTCAGACGCTCCGTTGTACGGAGCCGGGCAGACCGACGCTTTGTTTCGCCCGGCATAAGAAAACAGAACATGCATTTCCGGTGAGCCGCACGGCGGCAACACGGGGAAAAACACGCTTTTTGACACACCGGCATTTCATGCGAAGGCCTACGTCCCCGCAATGATGACCGGCCGAACCTAACTTGAAAAAAATACTATGATGAGAAGAATCGCATTTATTGCATTTTTCTTCCTCTGCCATGTCATGACGGCTTTGGCGGAGGGAGAGCGTGGTATGGGCTACCGACTGTGGTATCCGTCGCCCGCCGAAGTGTGGACAGAGGCACTGCCTCTCGGCAACGGAAGGCTGGGAGCCATGGTTTACGGCATACCGACGGCAGAGCGCGTGCAGCTGAACGAAGAGACGATATGGGCAGGACAGCCAAACTCCAACGTGAACAAGGAATCGAGAGAATGGCTGCCCAAGGTGCGCGAACTCGTTTTCGGAGGGAAATATGCCGAGGCGCAGGGCATGGCGGAAGCACATCTCATGTCAGGCTCGAACAACGGCATGCCGTATCAGACATTCGGAGACCTGCATCTCGTGATGTCAGGACACGGCAACTACAGCGACTTTCAGAGGTATCTGTCGCTGGATTCTGCCATCGCCGTGACAGAATATACTGTCGGCGGCGTGAGATACAGGCGTGAGGCAGTGACATCGTTCGACGACGATGTGGTGAAAATCCGTCTGACAGCATCGAAAGAAGGCTGTATCTCCTTCACCGCAAACCTCTCGTCGCCACACAACGACGTGATTATACGAAGCGAAGGCGACGAGGTGTCGCTCGAGGGCGTGACACCGACACACGAGGCTCTGAAGGGGAAAGTGAAGTTCCACGGACGGCTCGCCGTGACACATACGGGAGGAAAGATGGTGTCGCGCGACGGCGTGATTTGCGTTGAAGGGGCGACAGAAGCCACTGTGTTTGTCAGCATCGCCACAAACTTCGTGAACTACCGAGACATATCTGCCGACGAAAGAGAGCGCTGCAAGACACGGCTCAGAACAGCGAAGGCAAACGGATGGAAGGAGAGTCTGGCAAGACACGTGGAGAAATTCGGCAGATATATGCAACGCTCAACGCTATGGCTGGGCGAGAACAGATACGAGGGCATGGCGACTTCTGAGCGTGTGGCACGCTTTGCTGAGCACGACGACGCACATCTCGTCGCGACATACTACGCCTTCGGAAGATACCTGCTGATATGCTCGTCGCAGCCCGGAGGACAGGCTGCTAACCTGCAGGGCATCTGGAACGACAAGCTTCTGCCGTCGTGGGATTCAAAATACACCTGCAACATAAACCTCGAAATGAACTACTGGCCGGCAGAAGTGGCTAACCTGACGGAGATGAACGAACCGCTCTTCTCGCTGATACGCGACGTCAGCGTGACGGGAAAGGAAACGGCGAAAGTGATGTACGGAGCCGGAGGATGGGTGTTGCACCACAACACGGATATCTGGCGCATCACAGGACCGGTGGATCACGCAGCGTCAGGACTGTGGATGACGGGCGGACCATGGCTCTGCCAGCACATCTGGAACCATTATCTATACACCGGAGACAAGGCATTCCTCGAAGAATACTACGACATACTGAAGGGCGCGGCACAGTTCTGTGACGACATCCTGGTGAAAGACCCCACAACGGGACATAACGTCATCTGTCCCTCGGTGTCGCCGGAAAACGTGCATCCCGCCGACCAGGGCAAGAAGAATATTGCGGCGGGCACGGCAATGGACAACCAGTTGTGCGCCGAGATTTTCAGCATCGTAGCGGAAGCCGCACGCATCCTGGGAAAGGACGCTGACCTCGCCGAACACTACACGGCGAGAAGAGGCACGCTGACACCGGGAATCATAGGACGATGGGGACAGCTGCAGGAATGGGCGCAAGACTGGGACGACCCAGCAGACGACCACCGCCATGTCTCGCACCTTTACGCCCTCTATCCCGGAACAGCCATCTCGCCATGGCGAACACCAGAACTATTCTCTGCCGCACGGACATCGCTGATACACCGCGGCGACCCCTCGACAGGATGGTCGATGGGATGGAAGGTGTGTCTGTGGGCACGACTGCTTGACGGCGAGCACGCATACAAACTGATAAAGGAGCAACTGAAACTGACCGACGACAAGTTTGTGCCGTACGGAAAGAAGAAAAAGAAGGGCGGCACGTTCGGAAACCTCTTCGACGCACATCCGCCATTCCAAATCGACGGAAACTTCGGATGCACTGCAGGCATAGCAGAGATGCTGGTGCAGAGCCACGACGGATGCGTATTCCTGCTACCGGCACTGCCGAAGGTCTGGAAAGACGGATGCGTGACGGGACTGAGATGCCGGGGAGGGTTCGTCGTGGAGAAGATGGCATGGAAGGACGGAAAAATCACAGAGTGCCGCATACGCTCGACAATAGGAGGAAACCTGCGCATCAGAACAACGCAACGCATCAAAGGACTGAAGGCGGCGAAGGGCGAGAACCCCAACACGCTGTGCCGGCCTGTAGTCACACTGGAGACAAAAAACAACTTTAAGGGCAAAACGGAACAACCCGCCATGCCGAAAACATACGTCTATGACATCAAGACGAAGGCCGGAGAGGCCGTTTGTCTATAGGCATCCCACCAATATTCTTTATACAACTATGAAAAAACTATTATTTTTTGCAATGCTCTCTTTCGCCTTGTGCGCTAACGGCGAGGGCAACAGAAAACCGTGGGACAACGGAAAACTGACAGTATCGAACAACAAAAGATTCCTGCAACATGAAAACGGAGCCCCTTTCTTCTGGCTCGGAGAGACAGGATGGCTGCTGCCCGAGAGAACAGACAGGGCAGAGGCGGCATACTATCTGCAAAGATGCAGGGAAGCCGGATATAACGTGGTGCAGGTGCAGGTGATAGACGGTGTGCCGGCATACAACGCCTACGGACAGATGTCGAACATCGACGGATGGAATTTCGAGGGCATAGACAGAAAAGGCGTTTACGGATACTGGGACCACATGGACTATATCGTGAAGCAGGCGCAGCACGAAGGCATATATATAGGTATGGTCTGCATCTGGGGCGGACTGGTGAAAGCAGGGCTCATGACTGAGAGCGACGCAGTGAAATACGGCACCTTCCTCGCAAACAGATACAAGAACGAGCCGAACATCATCTGGTTCATGGGCGGAGACATACAGGGAGACATAAAGACCGAGGTCTGGAACACTCTTGCGGAGACTATAAAGTCGATAGACAAGAACCATATCATGACGTATCATCCACGCGGAAGATACACGAGTGCGAAATGGTTCAGCAAAGCCGGGTGGATGGATTTCCACACCTTCCAGTCGGGACACCGCCGCTACGGACAGCGCATGGGTAATGCGGACTATCCGATACCTGACAACACGGAGGAGGACAACTGGATGTATGTCGATTCGACATGGCACTACAAACCGATAAAGCCGGTGCTGGATGCAGAGCCGAGTTATGAAGACATACCACAAGGTCTGCACGACGCAAAGGAACCGAGATGGACGGCAAGCGACGTGAGAAGATACGCATACTGGTCGGTTTTTGCAGGCTCGTGCGGACACACCTACGGACACAACGCCATAATGCAGTTCCTGAAACCCGGTTACGGCACAAGCTACGGAGACGCCGGAGACGTGAAAAGCTGGTACCAGGCTCTGAAAGACCCGGGATTCTCGCAGATGAAACATCTGAAAAACCTCATGCTCGCATTCCCATATTTCGAGCGTATTCCCGACCAAACTATCATCAGCGGAGAGAACGGCACGAAATACAACCGCCTGACAGCAACACGCGGCAACGACTATCTCCTGGTGTATAACTACACCGGCAGGAATATGGACATTGACATGCGGAAAATATCCGGCAAGCGGAAAAAGGTATTCTGGATGGATGCCGCAACCGGGCATCTGCTGTATATCGGCGAGGTATCGAGCAAGATACACAAGATACAGATTGACGCCGAACTGAGCGGCATAAAGGACGGTGTGCTGATAGCATTCGATGCAGAGAAGACGTATCTCAAACCAGAGATGACCGACATTCCCGCCGCTAATGACTGGAAAAACCTGCGTGATTTGAATGAATAGTTATTTCAGTTGACAAGTTGACGAGGAGTTCCCTTGAGCTTGCGAAAAAACAAGTTGATAAGTTAAATGTACTGGCAACTCAAAACTCAACGCTCAAATACTAACAACTTGTCAACTGAAAAGAAACAACTCGTCAACTTGTCAACTCGTCAACTCGTCAACTTTTAAATATACATCTATGAAAAAAACACTATCACTGCTTTTTGCCGTCGCGATGGCACTCTCTGTCACAGCAAAGCCGAAAGTATGGAAACTGAAGACAGAGAACATGGTGTCGCCGCTGGGGCTATATATACACACACCACGGTTCTCGTGGCAGATAACGGACGCTAAGGAGGACTGTCGGCAGACTGCCTACCGCATCATCGTGGCGACATCGCCTCAACAGCTGAAGGCAGGGAAAGGCGACCTATGGGACAGCGGATATGTGGAGAGCGACGCCTCGCTGTGGATTCCGTATGCAGGAAAGGCTCTCGCTGACAACACCCGCGCCTTCTGGACCGTCGCCGTGAAAACAAACAAGGGACAGACAGAATGGGCAGAGCCGCAGGAGTTCGGCATCGGACTGACGGTGGAATCGCACTGGGGCGGACGATGGATAGGCATCGACCGTTGTCTCGAAGGCGAGCAGCAAGGCTACAGGACACGCATCGCGGCACGCTATCTGAGAAAGGAGATAGCACTGAGGGCTGAGGAGATAATACGGGCAACAGCATACGTCGCCGCCGTGGGATTGTATGAACTGTATGTCAACGGAGAACGGCAAGGCAGTGATGTTCTTGCGCCACAACCGACGGACACTCGCAAATCTATCATATACAACACCATCGACATCACCGATGCTTTGCGCCGGCAAGCGCTGAAACCAGAGCAGGAAGCGAACAGGCAGGGCGACATAGCCACAATGACCACGTTGGCGCCGCAGCCTTCGACATCATGCATCGGCATCGTGCTCGGCGCGGGAAGGGCTTTCCCCATGCGACAGTCGAAACCATACAAATGCCCGTTTATGGGATTCCCGAAATGCCGCGTCAATATCATAGTGGAGTATGCCGACGGCAAGACGCAGAAATTCGTCTCGGACGAGAAATGGAGCATCACTGCCAACGGCCCGATACGCCAGAACAACGAATATGACGGCGAGACATACGACGCACGCATGGAGTTGGGCGACTGGGCTACCGCAGGATATGACGACAAAGAATGGATGAAGGCAGAACGCACCGACATCCCGCTCGGAGAAGTGGTGGGACAGCCGGCACCGAACATGCAGGTGGTGAAGAGCATCACGCCGGTCAGTGTGACAAAGGCAGGGAAGCAGTGTCACATAATAGATTTCGGACAGAACATGGCGGGATGGATAAAGATGGACATGAGAGGCAAGGCGGGCGACACGATACGCGTGAAGTTCGCAGAGAAACTGCGCGAGGATGGCACCTTGTATCTCGACAACCTCAGAGACGCTCTCTCGGAAGACATCTATGTATGCAACGGAAAGGAAGACGGCAGGGCATGGCACCCGACATTTGTCACACACGGCTTCCGCTACGCCATGGTGACAGGAATGGACAGACTCGCTGTCAGCGACATGGTTGCGGAAGTGGTATCTGACGCAATGGATGCCACAGGCACGATGACGACAAGCAACGCCACGCTGAACCGCATATACAGAAACGCATGGTGGGGCATACTGTCGAACTATAAGGGTATGCCTGTCGATTGCCCGCAACGGAACGAGAGACAGCCATGGCTCGGAGACAGAACGGGGGGAAGTCTCGGAGAGGCGTATCTCTTCGGCAACGAGAGGATGTATGCCAAATGGATACGAGACATCTGCGAGACGCAACGCTCGGACGGAGTGTTCTCAGATGTCGCGCCGGCTTTCTGGAACTACTACAACGACGACGTGACATGGCCGTCGGCACTGCCTTTCACATGCGACATGCTGTACAGACAATACGGCAATGCACAACCTGTCATTGACGCTTATCCATACTTGAAGAAATGGATGCACCATATCTGTACAGAATATATGGACAACTACATCATCACCCGCGACCAATACGGCGACTGGTGTGTGCCGCCAGAGGATCTGAAACTCATACACTCGCAGGATGCGGCACGCAAGACAGACGGCAGCCTCATCTCTACGGCTTACACCATAATGAACCTGCGCCTCATGCAGAATTTTGCAGAGATGCAGCAGCTGTACGAAGACAAGGAGCGATATGCAAGTCTGGAGAAAGAGATGACAGAGGCTTTCAACAAGAAATTCCTCACCATCAAACGCGGCACGTCAATGCAGCCCGGACACATGCTCTATCCCGACAGCGTATTCTACGGCAACAACTCCGCCACCAGCAACCTGCTGCCGCTCGCGCTCGGCATAGTGCCCGCTGACTGTAAGAAAGATGTTGAGAACAACCTCGTAGCAAATATTATCAACCTGAACAAAGACCATGTCTCATGCGGCGTGATAGGCATCTCTTGGCTGATGCGCACACTCACTGACATCGGACGCGGCGACCTCGCCTTCCGCATAGCATCCCAGACAACCTATCCCTCATGGGGGTATATGGCAGAACAGGGCGCAACAACAATATGGGAGCTATGGAACGGCGATACCGCCAATCCCCGCATGAACAGCGGCAACCACGTCATGCTGCTGGGCGACCTGCTGACATGGTACTACGAGAACCTGGCAGGCATAAAGAACGCTCCGGGCAGCGTGGCTTTCAAAAAACTGCGCATGGCGCCAGACTTCTCCATACAGGACCTTGACAGCATCGACGCCACATACGAGACACCATACGGCACTGTCGCTTCAAGATGGAAGAAGACACTCGAAACAGTAGAATGGACCGTCACACTGCCTGCCAACACATCCGCCGAGCTTTGCCTGCCTGACGGCACGACAAAGACAGTCGGCTCTGGCACACACACCGTGAGGGCAAAGATTGCGCAGACATCTGGCATGATAAAAGAAAACGAGTTCGTGTATGACCAGTCGATATATCCCGAGACACACGCCTCGTCGATAGTGGAGCTGAAGAACGGCGACCTCGTGGCGACATATTTCGGAGGGACGAAAGAGCGCAACCCGGATGTATGCATCTGGACACAGATAAAGAAAAAAGGCAGCGACACATGGACAAAGCCTACACTCGCTGCCGACGGCGTCTTCGCTCTTGACACTGACGGAGCACGCATTGCCGGCGTTGACACCACGTGCGCCAAAGCGGCTGTCGGACCTGTGAAACATCTTGGCATCACATGGCAGGAAGCAAAGAACGGAGAGGACGCAAAACTGAAGCTGGCGGAAGGACTGCACAGGAAAGCGTGCTGGAATCCGGTAATCTTCCAGATGCCATCAGGCGAGCTGTGGCTATTCTTCAAGATAGGCGCCAACGTAAAAGACTGGACAGGATGGCTGACAAAATCAAACGACGGCGGACGCACATGGAGCGACAAGCAACCACTGCCAGTGGGCTTCCTCGGCCCAGTGAAGAACAAGCCGGAACTGATAGGCAACCGCCTGCTCTGCCCTTCGTCAACAGAAGGAAAAGAGGGATGGAAATTCCATGTCGAGATTCTTGACCTCAACACCAATGAATGGAAATACGTGAACATTGACAGGGAAGAGGCGGTGATGACACCCGACATGGAGCCTGTGCTGCCAAAAGACGGCAAGATGCCGGAGACTGTGCTGAAAGAGGGAAAGAAGAAACAGCCTATCGGATGCATACAGCCGTCGATTCTGAAGCACAAAGACGGGCGTCTGCAGATGGTGGGACGAACACGCAACGCACGCCTCGCGTCAACATTCAGTTCTGACGGTGGCGACACCTGGACGCCAGTCACTCTGCTTGACGTGCCACAGAACCAGTCGGGCACTGACGCTGTCACACTGCGCGACGGCCGACATGTCATTATATATAATAATGTATATACCGTACCTGGCACTCCCAAGGGGCCACGCACCCCATGCTCGCTTGCCATATCAGAAGACGGACTGCATTGGAAGCATTTCCTCACTCTCGAAGACAGTCCGATAGGACAATATTCCTATCCTTCTATAATACAGGGAAAAGACGGCTCGCTGCATTGCATCTACACTTGGAGAAGACAACGAATATCATACAAACAAGTGAAACTGAATTTTTAGATTAATAGTTGGCAAGTTGACGATAATAACGTAACTGACGATATTAACGTTACTAACGACAAAACTATAAATTGCACATGAGACACATACTATCAATCATCTTCCTCGCCATGTACTTCATCAGCGGCATGGCAGAGACAGTGAACATCGTGCTGCCAAAGACCAGCAACAACAGAGTGGAATATGCTGCTGAGTATCTGCAGAAACAGCTGCTGAAACTCGGTTATGATGTCGTGGTGACCACCGGACGCACGGACAAGAAAGCCGACCATCATGTCACACTCTCGTTGGCTACCGACAATACGGGGAAGAAAGAGGGCTTCACCATCAACACCACCGTCAAGGGGAAGAAGAAACCACATGCAAACACCGAAGTGATTGGCAACGACGGCACGGGCTGCATCTACGGATGCGACGAACTTGCAGCGCAATTGCGGAACAAGCGTTTCACACAGCTCCCGGCATCACTCTCCGACGCGCCGGAGATGGTGCTCAGAGGCGGGTGTATCGGTGTACAGAAGCCGTACTTGCTGCCTGGACGACAGGTGTATGAATATCCCTACACGCCGGAACTGTTCCCGTGGTTCTACGACAAGCAGCAATGGATAGAATATCTCGATATGCTGGTGGCGAACAGGATGAACTCCGTTTATCTATGGAACGGACATCCATTCGCATCGCTTGTGAAACTTGACGACTATCCGTTTGCCGTTGAGGTTGACGATGCCACATTCGAGAAGAACAAAGAGATTTTCTCGTTCCTGACTGCCGAGGCTGACAAACGCGGCATCTTCGTCATACAGATGTTCTACAACATCCTTGTCTCAAAGCCGTTTGCTGAGCATTATGGCATAAAGACGCAAGACCGCCACCGTCCCATCACTCCGCTTCTGCACGACTATACATACAAATCGGTGAAGGCATTCATCGAGAACTATCCCAACGTCGGGCTTCTCGTCTGCCTCGGCGAGGCGATGGACACCTACGAGGATGATGTGGAATGGATGACGAAAACTATCATACCGGCAGTGAAAGACGGTCTGAAGACCCTTGGCAGGACCGACGAGCCGCCTGTCTTGCTGCGTGCCCATGACACCAACTGCGAGATGGTGATGGAAGCTTCGCTGCCATTGTACAAGAATCTGTACACGATGAACAAATACAACGGCGAATCGCTCACCACCTACACCCCGCAGGGGCCATGGGGCGAGACACACCGCGCCCTCGCCGCCTTAGGCTCGACACATATCTCTAACGTACACATCCTCGCCAACCTTGAGCCATGGAGATGGTCGTCGCCAGATTTCATACAGAAGACGGTCAATGCCATGCACAACGCACACCACGCCAACGCGCTGCACCTCTATCCCCAGGCATCTTACTGGGACTGGCCCTACACTGCCGACAGCATCAGCAACGGGACAGACAACCGCCTGAAACAGATTGAGCGAGACTGGATGTGGTTCTCCGCATGGGGGCGTTACGCATGGAACTGTCACCGCGACAGGACAGAAGAGACAGTGTATTGGGACGACACGCTCGCCACGGTATATGGCACCTCGGCAGAGAATGCCGCTCTCATACGCACGGCTCTCGAAGAGAGCGGAGAGATTGCGCCGAAGCTGCTGAGACGGTTCGGCATAACAGAAGGCAACAGACAGACACTGCTGCTCGGAATGTTCTGCTCGCAGATTGTCAACCCGTACAAATACACCGTCTATCCGGGATTCTACGAGAGTTGCGGACCGGACGGCGAGAAGCTCATCGAGTATGTAGCGAAAGAGCATAACGCGCCGCTGCCGGTGAACCAGAACTTCCCGACAAACGTGAACGTGAAGGCTGCGGCATCAAAAGAGCATATCGGCGAACTGCCGCTCGACATCATACAACAGTGTGTTGAACATGGCGAGAAAGCAGCGGCTGCCATTGACAAGGCTGCTGCGGGAATATCACGCCACACCGACGAGTTCGCCCGCCTGCGCAACGACATACATTGCTACAGAGAGTTTGCATACGCCTTCGCCCTGAAAGTGAAAGCCTGCCATCATGTGCTGAACTACAAATACACACAGGACATAGCCGAGCTTGATGCTGCCGTGCCTCTACTTGAGCAGAGCCTCGCACACTACCGCACTCTCACCGCTCTCACCTCCGCGACATACCGCTATGCCAACAGTATGCAGACATCTATGCGACGCATACCTATCGGCGGAGACGACGGCAAGATGAAACACTGGGCAGAACTCTTGCCGTGCTACGAGCAGGAACTCGCCAACCTGAAGAAAAACATCGCGATGCTGAAAGCCCCACAGACCGAGAGCAACAAGAAAACAGCCATCAAGCCTCTGCGCGACGCTAAGGTAACGGAGCTTACTATCAACGGCAAACGTCCTGACGCTGTCCGAATGGCGGAAGGCGCGAAACTATTCTCCGACCTCGACTCGTTAGTCACCGACTATGCTGATGAGCTCAACAACCTGACGGCATACGTCACAACATCTAAAGAGCAGCGGGCTGACGGCACTACACTTGACATAACAACAGCAAAGCCGGTGACGGTGCTGATAGGATATTTCCGCGACGACCAAAGGAAATACGCCCAGGCTCCGAAACTCGAAATCGACGCTACGGCAAGCGAATACGGACAGCAGGAGCCATGCTTCACCTCAGCACTGCGCATCAACGGAATGCCACAGCTCAACATTCATCCCTACAACCTCACGGCAGGCACACACACGCTCAGACTGCCAAAGGGATTCCTCGTTGTAGCCGGCATCACATCCGACACCATAACACCTCGTGATGCCGCTCTTGCAGGAGCCGACAGCAGCATCGACTGGCTGTTCTATTAAAACAGGAATTAACAGACGACACCTATAATTCTCCAACTCCTCCCCCAAAATCTCCAACCCAGAACAAATGAGAATAAGACTATTGCTTTCAGCATTCTTCATCATCTCTGTTGCTGCCGCGCAGAATGTCAGTCATGACATCATGAAACGCATTCATGAAGAGGTTCAGACACCATACAAATACGGCATGGTGGTTGCGCCGGCTGACGAAGGGCATAAGATTGACTGTCCCACCGTCTATCGCCAAGGCGACAGATGGTATATGACATACGTCGTATATAACGGCAGCGGCGGGACAGACGGCCGCGGCTATACCACATGGTTGGCAGAAAGCCCCGACCTTCTGCACTGGAACACCCTCGGGTGCATTCTCGACTACAAAGAATCGGGATGGGACATGAACCAGCGAGGCGGCTTCCCCGCTCTCATTGACTGGCAATGGAACGGCTCATACACGATGAACCCATACAAGGGGAAATACTGGATGACATACATCGGAGGCGAGGGGACGGGCTACGAAGGCGTTCGCGCCCCGCTCTTCATCGGGCAGGCGTGGACAAAACAGTCTCCGACAGCCATCACCACACCCCACGAATGGCAGTCGTCTGACAAGCCGTTGATGCACATCGACGACAAGGACGCACAATGGTGGGAGAAGCTGATACAATACAAAAGCACGGTGTATGAAGACAGGCAACGCTCGTTGGGACATCGCTTCGTGATGTTCTACAACGCAGGCGGCGTCAATCCCGACAACGGGCTGAAGGCTGAGAGAATTGGCATCGCCCTCTCCGACAACATGAAGAGCTGGAAACGATATGCCGGTAATCCCGTCTTCACGCACGAAGAGCCGGGCATCATAACGGGCGATGCGCAGATTGCGGATTTCTCTCAGTGTGCTGCCGTGCAGGGGCCGTCAACAGAGCCGCTATATGTGATGTTCTATTTCTCGGCGTTCAACCCCTCCCGCCCCTACTCTGCCTACAACACCTTCGCCGTCTCACGAGACCTCGTACATTGGCAAGACTGGGACGGAGCCGACCTCATCTGCCCTTCAGAGAACTACGACAATCTCTTTGCACACAAGAGCTATGTCGTGAAACACAATGGTGTGGTGTATCACTTCTATTGTGCCGTGAACAAAGACAACCAGCGCGGCATCGCCGTAGCCACCTCAAAGCCCATGGGCACATCACACATCAGTTTCCCGGCTGTCGAGCCAAAGGGCAAGCGCGGCGTCACTGCCCTGAACGACGGATGGCAGACAGCACTGCTCGATTCTGCGGGAAGACAGTGTGGAGAACCTCTCTCTGTCTCGCTGCCCCACAACTGGGACGACTATTACGGCTACCGGCAGCTGAAACATGGCAACCTTCACGGTTCTGCCATCTACAAGAAGAACGTCCGGATAGACAAGCGACAAGGCAAGAGATATTTCCTACAGTTTGAAGGTGTAGGCACATTCGCCACCCTCAGCGTCAACGGACACACCTACAGCCGCCAGCCAGTGGGGCGCACCACATGGACAGTGGATGTCACCGACCATATTGTCTCTGGCGACAACAGCCTCTCTGTCCGTTGCGACCATCCTGAGTTGCTCACCGATATGCCGTGGGTGTGCGGCGGATGCTCGTCAGAGTGGGGCTTCTCTGAAGGCAGCCAGCCGTTCGGCATCTTCCGTCCCGTTTCGCTTGTCGTCACCGACGAGGTGCGCATAGAGCCTTTTGGGGTGCATATCTGGAACAATACCGAATGCGATTCGGTATTTGTTGACACAGAGGTGAAGAACTATTCATCCTCCCCCGCCACCTTCGACCTTGTGCATAATCTCAACATGGCATCGGGCAAGCGTGTCTTCCGTCTGACAGAGAACGTCTCCCTTGCCCCGAAAGAGTGTCGCGTCATTAGGCTGGCAGCTGCTGTGAAAGACGTGGTGAGATGGCAGCCTGACGCTCCATATCTCTACAACCTCGTCTCTATGATAAAGCGCGACGGCAAGACGACCGACCAGATGGAAACGCCATACGGCATACGCGACATCAGATGGGTGCGCGCCTCCGGCAGACAAACTGCCACAGAAGGAGCGGCATCTGCCCCCGGCTTCTACATCAACGGCAAACGAATGTTCATCAACGGCACATGCGAATACGAGCATCTGCTCGGAGGAGGCCATGCCTTCTCTCGCGAACAGATAGAGGCACGAATGCGTCTCATACGCCAGGCCGGTTTCAATGCCTACCGTGAGGCGCATCAGCCGCACAACCTGCTGTATCAGGACATTCTCGACAGAGACGGCATATTGTTCTGGAGCCAGTTCTCGGCGCATATCTGGTACGACACGCCACAGTTCCGCGAGAACTTCAAAACTCTCATGAGACAATGGATAAAAGAACGCCGCAACTCGCCCAGCATCATCCTTTGGGGCTTGCAGAACGAATCGGTGCTGCCACATGAGTTTGCCGAAGAATGCACCGCCATCATCCGCGAGATGGACCCCACATGCGCAACGACATTCAATGCTCCCGGCCGCCTCGTCACCACATGCAACGGAGGCGAGGGAACAGACTGGAATGTGATACAGAACTGGAGCGGCACATACGGAGGCTCGGCACTCAACTATGACAAAGAACTGAAACAACCCAACCAGCTCCTCAACGGAGAATACGGCGCATGGCGCACCGTGGGGCTGCACAGCGAGGCTGCGACAGACTCGTTGCGCAAAGAGAAATCATACAGCGAGGAGCGTGCCACCGATATTCTTGAGACAAAAGTGCGGCTGGCAGAGAGTGCGGCAGACAGTGTCTGCGGACACTTCCAATGGATTTTCGCAACACACGACAATCCGGGACGTGTGCAACCTGACGGAGCATGGCGTATGGCAGACAAGATCGGACCGGTGAACTTCAAAGGCCTCACCACCGTGTGGGAGCAACCGACAGACGCATATTTCATGTATCGCTCAAACTACGTCTCGCCTGACACCGACCCGATGGTTTACATCGCATCACACACATGGGCAGACCGTTTCCTCACCACCGGCTCTCGTCGCACCGACATCACCGTCTATAGCAACTGCGACAGTGTGCTGCTCTACAACAGCGCGACAGACAAGGTGTGTCTCGGACGCAAGCGCAACGCCAACCGCCGCGGCACACACATGCTGTGGGAACATCGTCTCATCAAGTATAATGTGCTGCGCGCCGTAGGCTACCGTCATGGCAAAGCCGTTGCTGAAGACATCATCCTGCTCAACGGACTGGAGACAGCACCTGATTTCGACGCTCTCTACAAGCCGTCAGCCGTCGTTCCGCAGGCTGCCGACAACAACAGCAGCGATATGCTCAAGCCCTCTGCCGACAACTATGTGATGCGCATGAACTGCGGCGGAAACACCTACATCGATTCCTACGGCAACCGCTGGGAGGCTGACGACGCTTCTTATTCCACATCATGGGGCGAGATGTTCATCGACGAAAAGACGCGGCGCGACGTGCTGCACAAACCTCAGCGCGGCAATGAGGCATCATCCGGCATTGCCTCCGCTCCGCTCCACAGTGTCCCCGCCTCTGCAAAAGCCGGCACGACATTCACTGACGAGACGCTCGCCGTTGCCGAGCAGGCTGTCAGAGCCTCGCAGGGTGAGATTGCAGTGCCTGTCCACGGCACCCGCGACTGGACGCTGTTCCAGACTTTCCGCTACGGCAGACACCGTCTCGCCTACGACTTCCCTCTCCCTGACGGCACATACAACATCGAACTCTATTTCGTCGAGCCATGGCTTGGCATCGGTGGCGGTGTGAGGACAGACTGCAAACGTCAGCGTCTCTTCTCTGTTGCCGTCAACGACAGCATCGTGGCTGAGGACATCGATATATGGGCAGAGGCAGGATATGCCGGCGCATGGCGAAAAGACGTGACAGCCGAGGCACGCGGCGGACATCTCCGCATCTCCTTCCCCGATGTCAAAGCAGGGCAAGCCGTCATCGCAGCCATTGCCATCAGTACGTCCGACAGCCGTGTGTTGCCGCTCAGGGCATACAACGACACGTTCTGGAGCAGCATAAACGCCAACAAGGTAGAGCGTCTGCCGAAGGAGTTGCTGCCTGCCGACGACGAGGCATTCCCTGCCACACGCTACACGCCGGTCAAAGGGCAGCGCACGAAAGACAAGGCTGAGACACTGTTCCGTATCACACCTGGTGTAGCGAGAGAATACGCCCTGCGCTTCCGCTACAAAAACCTCGGCGCGCCACAGACTGCACGTCTGCGCATCGTAGATGAGAAAGGCAGCGTCCTCGTTGACCGCGACATTCTCTTCCCTACAACGCCGAAGAAGTTCAGGCTTCTCAGCACAACCACCGGCACACAGATCAATGCCGGCAACTACAGCCTGCAACTCCTCCAGCCGGGGACGAAACAGACGGTCAAGAATGTTGAATTTGAATATCTTGAAGTACAGTAGATTATTTTTGGCTGACGATACTAACGTTACTGACGATACTAACGATACTAACGTTATTAACGATTGTAACGATATTAACGTTATTAACGATAGAAACGTTACATACGACAAAACTATAAATTGCACATGAAACGCCATCTTAGCATATTTGC
>CALZMB010000003.1 GCA_945788485.1 uncultured bacterium
TTTGACCTCGAAAATAAAATCGAAATCTGCCAAGGCTAATTTATAGAACCACCCTAAAATCACTTGCAGACCTCTAACTTAGCGAATTTCAGCAGGAGTTGTTTTGTCCCGACCCTCTCGAAATCTATTGTTGCCTTGCGGCTCTCGCCTGCATCCTCGATGTTCTTGACAGTGCCGATACCGAATCGGTCGTGCATCACTTTCATGCCTACGGCGAGGTCAGTGCCACATGATGTAGATGGCTGAGTATGTCGTGCGGAAGATGCAGATTGTGGCTGTGTTGTGAACTGTGGTTGCTGTGCTGATGTGCGTGATGTTGGTGTGACCTTCTTCCACCCTTGAAGCACAAGACGTGTGGAAGGGTCGGATGTGGGTTTGGATGATGACTGATTGAAAGCCGGGGAGGATTGCCGGGACGATGGTGCAGGTTGGCGGAAGGTGGATGCCGACGGACGAAGATATTCAGGCATATCAAAATCTCTGTCTATATCTCTGTCTGAATGTCGTCCCCTGTAATTGCTGTATGCGTGGCTGTCATCACTGAATTTGCTGTTCGTAATCCTCAGATATTTTCTGTCTATGTCTTTCAGAAAACGAGAAGGTTGCACGTTGTCGTCAAGTTTGCCGAAGTTATAGCGTCGCGAGACGTTTGAGATGGTGCAGAAGCTCTTGGCACGCGTAATGGCGACATAGAGCAACCGGCGTTCTTCCTCTATGCCGCGCGGGCTATTCTGTGACTTTAGTGTAGGGATGATATTGTCTTCTACGCCTACGATGAATACTGCGGAGAACTCTAAGCCTTTCGCTGCATGGATAGTCATGAGCTGTATGTGCTCGGCAGAATCAGTGTCGCTGTCAATGTCAGTGAGCAAAGAAATTTCTTGAAGGAAATCAGTCAGTGTGATGTGTTCAAGGTCTCCTTCTTCTGTTCGTATGTCAACAAACTCTTTCATCGTTCCGAGGAACTCTTTCACGTTCTCCTGTCGTGAGACGGCTTCGGGACCGGTGTCGCCGAAGATATCGTTAGATATGCCGCTGTTGACAATAATCTCGTTGCCCAGAACTGTCACGTCTTTCGTTTGGAGACTTTGGGAGAACGTGGTGATGAGGGTTGTGAAATCTTGCAGCTTTGTTGTAGCAGCGCGTGGCAGTGTCAGTCCGCATGTGCCGAGGTTTGTTATCACATCCCATGGTGACATGCCATGGTCGTGAGAGTGTTGCATGATTTTAGTCACTGTCGTCGCACCGATGCCGCGAGCTGGATAGTTGATGATTCGACGCAGTGCCTCCTCGTCATAGTTGTTCGCTACGAGTCGGAAATATGCTATGATGTCTTTTATCTCCTTGCGCTGATAGAATGACAGTCCTCCGATGATACGATAAGGGATGCCGTCTTTGCGGAACTGGTCTTCAAAGGTCCTGCTCTGTGCATTGTTTCTGTAAAGGATGGCAATCTCGCTTAGACGGAGATTTTGGCGTTTCACAAGATGCTGGATGTCGCGGCTGACGGTGGCAGCCTCTTCGCGGTCGGTATATAGATATTTCAGTGCTATTGGCTCACCGGCATTCTGTTCGGTAAAGACTGTTTTTTGTATCTGTCTGTCGTTGTGTGCGATGAGGCTGTTTGCTGCAAGAACGATATTGTTAGTAGAGCGGTAGTTCTGTTCGAGTTTGAAGATTTTGGCAGGTCGGCTTTCGGCCTTGCCGTCTGTCTCTTCTATTTCACTGAATGTTTCTTGGAACGTGAGGATATTATCTACATTAGCCCCTCTGAAACCGTAGATAGACTGTGCGTCGTCGCCAACAACGCAGATGTGTGTCGAAGGATTGGCGAGCTGACATAGTATGCGTTGTTGAACATCGTTCGTGTCCTGATACTCATCGACAAGGATATAACGGTATTTGTTTCTGTATTTCTCTCTAACGTCAGAGTTGCTGCTAAGTAACCTGTAGGTATAAAGCAGGATGTCGTCGAAATCCATGGCGTTTGCCTGACGTATGCGTTTCTGATAGATATCGTATATCTGCGCTGTTGCTGGTATGTTCGCATAGTCGTCTTTGTTCAGGAAATGGCTGTTGCGCGCATATTCTTCTGGTGTCAACATCTCGTTTTTCGCCATTGAGATGTGTGACTGCACTGTTGCTGGTTTATAGACCTTGTCGTCGAGTTGCATATCCTTCACAATAGATTTTATGAGCGACCGCGAATCTGTCTCATCATATATAGTGAAGTTTGGTTGCATCCCAATGAGTGAGGCTTCATAGCGGAGTATGCGAAGGAAAACGGAATGGAAAGTACCCATGTTCAGCATCCGTGCTTGTTCGATACCGATAAGGCTTCCGATACGCTCTTTCATCTCGTTCGCCGCTTTGTTCGTGAACGTGAGAGCCATGATTTGCCAAGGGCGGTAGCCGTGTTGCATGAGGTATGCTATCTTGTATGTCAGCACCCTTGTCTTTCCTGAACCGGCTCCCGCAATGACAAGTGCATTGCCGGAAATATATTCTACTGCAGCACGCTGCTGGACGTTTAGGTTTTCCACTTATTTTTTTATTTTTTTGTTGACGAGGAGTTGATTCTTTTTACTTTACACCTGTAGTTGATTTGTACACTCCGCCAGAGACGGTAGCGGGATTGATTTCCTCGCCTTCTTTTGGGAATGACGGTATAAAGCGCATCTCTCTTTCTATTCTGCGTTGACGCTGCTGCATATAGTAGCTTGGCGTCTTGGACGAATACTTCAACGGGTTAGGTAGTGTGGCAGCTATGAGGGCACACTCCGAACGTGTGAGGTCGGCTGCCTTCTTTCCTCCAAAGTGATACTCTGCCACTGCGTCGATGC
Organism: uncultured bacterium; assembly: GCA_945788485.1. GTDB lineage: Bacteria > Bacteroidota > Bacteroidia > Bacteroidales > Bacteroidaceae > Prevotella. Next base: position 2,844 of record CALZMB010000003.1, read on the forward strand.
CATAAATCCCGGGACCCATTTCAATAGAGTTGAGATATACCTCCATGATGCGTTGTTTTGACCATAGCATCTCGATTAGGAATGTGAAATACATTTCCAGTCCTTTTCTCACCCAGCTTCTTCCTTGCCATAAGAAAACGTTCTTTGCAGTCTGTTGCGAGATGGTGGATGCTCCGTGCAGTGTGCCGCCTTTTCGGTTGTGTTCTGCTGCTTTCTTAATAGCATCAAAATCAAAGCCGTGATGTATCAGAAAACGTTGGTCTTCGCTTGCCATGACAGCAACGGGTGCATGTGGCGACATTTTTTCTAATGACACCCAATGATGGTGCATGACCACATGCTCGCCTGAACTTATCTGCGATGCTGTACGAGAGACCATAAGGGGTGTGATGTAAACCGGAATGTACTTATACATCAGGACGGCAAGAAGGGTGGTGACAAAGAAAAATGCCAGCACCCAACGTATAATTCTTTCTATCAGTCCGAATGTAAGGGATTTCATGTTTGTTTTAGTTGACAAGTAAATCGAGTTGACGAGTGAAACAAGTTGACGAGTGAAACAAGTTGACGAGTGAAACAAGTTGACAAGTTAACAAGTTGACAAGTTAACAAGTTGATATTATTTAGTAGTCGTGAGATGACAATACAAATAACTGGTTAACTTGTCAACTTGTCAACTCGTAAACTAATAAAAATTAACTCGTTAACTCGTCAACTAAAAAAACTATTTCAACGTTCCGTTCTCAGCGTCTTTGATCATAGCGTCGGATGCGTAGAGATATACCTCAACGCGACGGCTTGCCTCACGATTCTCAGAACCGTCCTGATTGTAGATGAGATACTGTGGGTCTTCACCAAATCCCTGGACATATTTAATCTGAGAGTTTGCGACTCCGCAGGTGTTCTTGAGATAGTTTGACACTGCGTTGGCACGCTGCTGTGAGAGGTTGAGGTTGAGCTGGTCAGAACCGTCGGAAGAAGCGAAGCCGTAGATAGAGCAGTCGCAGTCGGTATAAACGTTCAGCACTTTCTGTGCAAACTGAGCGAGTGAGTTCTGAGCTCCTGCCTGGAGGTTAGACTTGCCTGTCTGGAAGAGTATGCCGTTGTCGAAAGACACCTTCACAGCATCGAGGCCGTTTCTGTCTTTCACTGTCTCAACAGTGGCATTGCTCACCTGCTGGGCAGCAGCCTTTGCCTTGTCCATCTTCTTGCCGATAAGCACACCGGCACCGGTGCCGACAGCTGCACCAACGCCTGCTCCGATGAGTGCGCCAGTAGTGTTTTTACCAATGAGGCCACCAACGAGGGCACCTACTGCAGCACCGCTGCCGCCACCGATAAGAGCACCGTTTTTTGTCGCTGTACCACAGCTGGGCAGAAGCAATAAAACAGACATTGCTAATGCCATGAATTTGATTTTTGTCATAGTAAAAAAATAATATTAATAAAAATGTATTATTAAAAATTACGATGGAATCGATGTTTTCAGAACTCTGCAACAGTTATTCCTGTTCCGCCGAAGCGAATGTCTTCGTCGTGGTATCTTATCACATTCGGTACGGAAGAGAGATATTGTCTTATGAGTTGTCTGAGAATGCCGTTGCCTTTGCCATGCAGTATGCGCACCTGTTGCACGTCAACAAGGATGGCGTCGTCAATGAAATATTTGACAGCGTTGAGAGCTTCGTCACCTCTCATGCCGCGCACATCAAGGTCGTGTCTGAAGTTACGTTGTCTATCTGCAATGGTGTTGAGTGTCTGTCTTGACTGTCGCTGTTGTCCTTCAAGTAGTGATGCAGCAATTCTTGACAATCCACCACGCAACTCATTGTCGTTGATGACAGTATTCTGCTGCATGATAGTTTTCTGTGCATGTTCAAGACGTTCTACTTTAACCTTCGAGCGCATTCCGCCGGGGAATATAACAGTCGCCAGCTTGCTGTTAAGGGCTTCCACTGTGCCCACCGTCGTCGTACCTTTGATTCTCACACTGTCATTGACGGCGATAGGCTTGTTGTTATCCACTGTGTTTGCAGCTTCTCTGAGGAGGTTGGCAGCCTTTTGCTCAGCCATATTGAGCTTGCCTGCAGCCTTGTCGCGTTTGCGTTCTTCTCTTCGCTGCTGTCTTTGCTGAATCTGTTGAATCTTCTTTTGAATAGCTTCGTCCTGCTGCTGAGCGTCAATGCTGTCGATGTCATTTTCAAAAGTACGCAGTTCTTCACGCAGACGCAGAGTAGATTCGCGTTCTGCCTGTGATTCACGAATTTCTTTTATTGTAAGCTCGATGCGGCGCTTGCTTTCTGCAAGAAGTTCTTTCGCCTCGTTCTTTGCCTTTGATATTATGGCGGCACGTTCAGCTTTAAGACGTTCTATCTCAGTTTTGTACGAATTAATCGTGTTTTCCATCTCCTTTTCCTGCAGATGGATGTTCTGCCGTTTGCCTTCCCAGTATCTCTTGTCGCGCACGATGTCCTGCAGATACTTGTCGCTTTGTATATAATCTTGTCCGACAATGTCTGACGCTTGCTGTATGATAGACTCTGGCAATCCGATTTTTCTTGCTATCTCAATGGCAAACGATGAACCAGGCCTGCCTATTGCTAACTGGAAAAGGGGACGCATCTCATGGCGGTCGTATAACATGGCACCATTAACCACTCCGACATGCGAATCAGCGAACTCCTTGAGGTTTTGATAGTGTGTGGTCACTACTCCCCATACGCCGTTGCTGCAGAACTGCCCCAGGACACTCTCCGCAATAGCCGCACCAATCTTTGGCTCTGTTCCAGACCCGAACTCGTCAATAAGAATGATAGATGATGCGTTGGCGTTACGCAACATCTGCTTCATGTTGATGAGATGTCCAGAATATGTTGAGAGGTCATCAGCAATGCTCTGTTCGTCGCCCATGTCCATCATTATGCTCAGGAAGACGCCCGAGCGTGAACGGTCGCTGACAGGGATAGACAATCCGCATTGCAGCATATACTGCAGAAGTCCAGTGGTCTTTAGGCAAACGGATTTTCCGCCTGCATTAGGTCCGGAGATGACGAGCAGGCGGCGTTCTGTTGTGAGAGAGATGTCAAGCGGCACGATTGTCTTCACCGGAGTATGGTCTTCAGGCACACGTTCTGCACTTTGTCTTTCCAATGACATTTCAAGCAGCGGGTGACGTGCTCTGCCCCAGTCAATGATGGGCTCAGACATCACTTCTGGTTCAAACGCCCTGAATTTTTCGGCAAGCAGAGCCTTGGCACGTATAAAGTCGATGTTTGCGAGAAGATGGTATGATTCGGCTATCTCACGAAGATACGGCCTGATAAGTTTCCCCATCTCCTTTAGGATTCGTATTATCTCCCGGCGTTCGTCAGCTTCAAGTTCACGTATCCTGTTGTTTGCCTCTACGACATCTGCCGGTTCTATATATACAGTGCGTCCGGAGGCAGACTCATCATGTACGATGCCACGCATCTTTTTCTTCATTGCAGGCAGCACTGGGATGACAAGACGTCCGTCGCGTATGGTCGGCGTAACATCTTTTTCTACGATTCCATCGTGTTTTGCAGCCGAGAGGATAGAGTTAAGTGTGCGTGAGATGCTGTTGGCTGTCTTCGACAGTTCAGATCTTATCTCTGCAAGTTCCGGCGTAGCGTTGTCCTTTATCTTGCCGTATTTGTCGAGCGTCTGCTCTATGCGTCTGACGATATTAGGAAATATGCAGATATTCTCTGTCAGTAGCTGGAGAGTCGGATATTTATAAGTCATGTTGCCCTCAGCGGACATCTCGCCGTCTCTGCACAAAAACATGATGATTCTATGTATCGTCCCGAGTGACAGACTCAGTTTCCACAACTCGTCTTCTTCGAGATAAGTGCCTTCAAGACGAAGACGAGCTATCTCTTCACGCATATCGTGGAAATTGTCAAGAGGGAAATCGTCGTTCTCTTCTTGTAACTGCCGGAACTCCCGAATCTGGCGCATCCATTTATTTATAAGGTCAACATCGGTGGAAAACGTCATGTCTTCCACCTTCTTGCGCCCCAACCCACAGATGCATCTCTCTTTCAGGAGGTTGCGTATTTCAGAGAATCCTATTTTATTTTCAAAATTCTTCGGATATATCATTGGTTTTATGAATGAATACAAACCTAATTTCACTTGTCAACAGAATCATCAACCCGTCAACTTGTTTCACTTGTAAACTTGTCAACTCGTCAACTTGTTAACTTGTTTCAGTTGTCAACTTGTCAACTAAAATCATGTCACAGATACGCGAAATTAAATAGTGCTATCTAAGATCTATAATCTCAGCAGTCGGATAGTCCTTGCTCGGAAAGACGAAATATTTGTCAGACTGGTCTTTTGCCTGAAAATTGCGTATGACGATAGTCGTCCAGTTGTTTTTTTGCTTTATCTTTACTTGAGTCGGATAGTATTTGCTGTTGACAGTTATATACATCTCAGGTATGGATGCGCCTTTCTTCTGCGCCACCATGTGGACAACGTTCGTATTGCCTTGTTTTTTAACAGAGAGTTTGAATCCGGATTTATACATATATATAAAGGTGTAAGGATTCATCATCTGCTGATTCTGTGTTGAAGGAGCTGCGATGTTGACCTCGTTAGTCGATTTCATGTATGTCCATTGTGTCTTGCCGTCAAACCACATTTTTGCTGATGGGGTTGACGCACAGAACTTCCTGCCTTTTATGTGCAGCACGCCCGACTGTTTCGGCATATTTGCGCCAGAGATTGTGAAAGAAGCAGTCGCCCCGCCCTTTCTCCCGATTATTGTTGCTGTTTTATCGAGAATCTTCCGTGCATCCGCTGCGTTGTCTGCCAACGCCGCTCCGAACACGAAAGTGAAGAGTGTGAATATGATAAATCTTTTCATCGTTTATCTGTCTTTTTCTGAAATTTGCGTTATGCAACTAACCTATTGTTTGAGTTGTACAAAGAGTTTGTCTAATGAGTTCTCGTCAGAGATGAGCACCTCGCGCGGCTTTGAACCCTGCGCTGCACCGACAATTCCGACACGTTCAATCTGATCCATCAGACGTCCGGCACGGTTGTAGCCAATAGAGAACTTACGCTGTATGGCCGAAGTTGAGCCTTGGTTAGAATTGACAATGAATCGTGCCACCTCCTCGAACAGCGGGTCAAGGTCAGCAATAGACGAATCGCCTGGCGTACCGCTACCCATGCCGTCGTTGTCTGACGGAGGCTCTGGCAGTTGCATCGGCTGGCGCGGACCTGACTGTTCGGCGATGTAAGCAGCAATCTGCTCAACCTCTGGCGTATCGACAAAGGCGCATTGAACGCGTACTGGTTCTGCACCATTGAGGAAGAGCATATCGCCACGTCCGACAAGCTGGTTGGCACCCGGACGGTCGAGGATGGTGCGCGAGTCTATCATCGCTCCGACACGGAATGCAATACGTCCCGGGAAGTTAGCCTTGATATTACCGGTGATGATGGTCGTTGTTGGACGTTGTGTCGCAATCACCATGTGTATGCCGACGGCACGTGCTAATTGGGCAATACGTGCAATAGGCAGCTCAACCTCTTTGCCGGCTGTCATGATAAGGTCGCCGAACTCGTCGATGACAACGACGACATACGGCATGAACTCATGTCCCATGGCCGGGTTGAGTTTGTGATTGAGGAATTTCTGGTTGTACTCTTTGATGTTGCGCGCTCCTGCGATTTTTAGCAGGTCGTAGCGTTTGTCCATCAAGACGCACAACGATTTCAGCGTGCGCACAACCTTTGTCACATCAGTGATGATCGGGTCCTCATCTTCGTCAACGGCGGCCATGAAATGGTCTGCTATAGGTCCATATACAGAGAACTCCACTTTCTTCGGATCGACAAGCACAATCTTCAGTTCGTTCGGATGTTTCTTATATAAAAGAGAAGTGATGATTGCGTTCAGTCCTACAGACTTGCCCTGTCCTGTAGCGCCGGCAACGAGCAGGTGAGGCTGTTTTGCGAGGTCAATCATGAACACCTCGTTCGTTATCGTCTTGCCGAGTGCGATAGGCAGTTCCATCGTTGTCTCCTGGAATTTCTTCGAGTTCAGGATAGACTCCATCGAAACGATGCTCGGCTTGGCATTCGGCACCTCGATACCGATAGTGCCTTTTCCTGGAATTGGAGCGATGATACGTATTCCGAGAGCGGCAAGCGAGAGTGCGATGTCGTCTTCAAGTCCTCTGATTTTTGAGATGCGCACACCTTCTGCCGGTGTTATCTCATAAAGAGTGATTGTAGGGCCGATTGTAGCTGTAATCTCTCTTATCTGCACGCCGAAAGAGTTGAGAACCTCTACAATACGCTTCTTGTTCGCTATCAGTTCTTCCTTGTCAATGATGGGTTTGTTGTCGTTATCGTATTTCTTCAGCAGCGACAGCGACGGGAATTTATATGACAAGAAAGGCTCGCGCGGATTGATTGGAGTATTCATGTCGTAGTGCGCAGAGACGGTTTTTCCCTTTGCATGTTCGTCAGAAACACCTTCTATTATGTTGATGTCTAAGTCTTGCGTTCCTTTGCTGCCTTCCGCATCCATGCCTTCTTCAGCGGGGGTGTCTGGTGTGAGTTGTATGATTTCGCCCGTTGCTTCGTCAATATTTGTAATGCAGTCGGTGTCTTCTGAATTATCTGGTTCAGAGAATGTCGCGATGCCGTTGTCGAACGACACTGTCTGAGCCGCAGGGTCTTCATAGTTGTTGTTCTGGTGCGAGGTGATAATATCCTCGTTGTCGTTCTCTATGATGCGCAGTTTCACTTTGCTTGACAAATAATCAATTGGATTCAGAAGATGACGTATGAAGGCTATCGTCTCTGAAGACAGATAAGTCAAGAACGTTATAGCGACTATGCTGAGCACAGCCAATAAGCCGGGCGAACCGATTATGCCCTCAAGATACTGGCAGCACATCTCGCCATGTTTCCCGCCAGGATTGTATATCTGGTCGCCCATGATAGGCGTGAGGAACTTGGCCGATGTGACAGAAAACCACACCATTGTTATCATCGTTCCCATGAACCATTTCAACAGATTCACGTCGTAAGCCTTAATTAGCTTAAATGAAGCGAGAACGAGGAAGAAAGGTATGAAAAACGCTGCGATACCGAAGCACTGAGTGATGAGGAGATGGCTGACCAATGCTCCAAGCGAACCGCAAAGATTCTGGAAAAGATGGCTCGAAGAAAACAGTTCTCCCGGACGAAGTTGTATGACAAGACTTTGGTCTGCTTCTCCGGTAGAGAAGAAACTTATCATGGCACACAAGAGAAGAATTGAGATGCAGAGCAATATGATACCAACGACAAAATCAATCTTTTCGTTATGTACAACGCCGCTTATCCCGAACACTTCGGCAAATGATTTCCTTTTTGTATCCTGTTTCTTGGCTGTTTTCGTATTTTGTCTGTTTTGTTTACGCATCGTGGATTGATTTTCTTGTTTCTGAAACGTATGATCTGGGTGCAGGCAGCTGACTGTCAATGCAGAAAATATACTCTCAATCATGTCAAACGCAAACTTCACGATTGCAATATGACAATATGAAACATATTTCAAAATGCAAAAGTAAATGAAAAAAATCAGAAACGTGTAGTTTTTTTCATTTTTTTTATTAATTTTGCAAATTGTATCGTCAACTATTGCGATAAGTCAGAACAATCATGATGTTGAACAAAAGTATGGGCGGACATATTGCCACTTTTCTTTCATGAAATGTGAGTTGAAGAGACTGGCAAACAACATTATGGTTACAGAAAATCTGGAAGATGAAAAAACATTTAGTAAACAAATTTGACAAAAAGATGCTGCCTTCGCTGCCGCGGGTGTTGTACGAAGGAAAGATTATTGTCGTGATTACGGAAGCGGTGGCAGAGAAAGCTGTGGATTTCCTTCTCTCGCACAGTATTTTGGGAATAGACACTGAAACCCGGCCATGTTTCTCAAAAGGAAGGCAGAACAAGGTTGCACTCTTGCAGGTGGCCACGCATAACGACTGTTTCCTGTTCAGACTCAACCATTTGAATAATTCGCCTGCCGTAAAAAGGCTGCTCGAAGACAAAAATGTGCTGAAAGTGGGCCTGTCACTGCATGACGACATCAACTCTCTGAGCAAGAGATTCACGTTCAAACCGGGGTTTTTCATCGATCTGCAGGACATCATGAAAGAATTAGGCGTCGAAGACCTAAGCCTCGCGAAGCTGTACGCAAATCTCTTCGGAATGAAAATCTCCAAGCGTGAGCAACTGTCAAACTGGGAGGCTGATGTCTTGTCCGAGAAACAGAAACGTTATGCAGCAACAGATGCGTGGGCATGCATCAATCTTTACGAGGAATATCTGAGGCTGAAAGAGACTAATGACTATGAACTTGAAATTGTCCCTTCGCCCGCCCCACCCGCTGAGAAATCATCTACCGTCGATTTTTTATAAAAGAAATATGTACCAAACCATAACACTGAAAAAGGGAAAAGAAGAATCCCTAAAACGTTTCCATCCATGGGTCTTCTCCGGCGCAATAGCCAGTCTCGCCACCGACATAGCTGAAGGTGAGATTGTCAGGGTTGTTGACGCAACGGGGAAGTTTATCGCTCTCGGACACTACCAGATTGGCAGCATCAGCGTCAGAGTGTTGTCGTTCGATGACACCGAAATAGATTCTTACTTCTGGTATAAGAAGCTCGAAACAGCATATCAAGTGCGCAGAGACATCGGTCTGGCAGACAGTGCCACGAACAACACTTACCGTCTGGTTCACGGCGAAGGCGACGGACTGCCAGGTCTTGTCATCGACTGCTATGGCACTACAGCCGTCGTACAGGCACATTCTGTCGGCATGCACTATGCACGAACAGACGTCGCGGAAGCATTGAAACGTGTATTGGGAGAGAAGCTGCAGAACGTCTATTACAAGAGCGAGACTACACTGCCATACAAAGCCCGGCTTGCTGACGAAGACGAGGGAAACATGATGACTGAAAGTCTGAAGAACGGTTTCCTTCTCGGCGGATGCAACGACAACACGGCGATGGAGAACGGGCTGCTCTTCCATGTCGATTGGCTGCACGGACAGAAGACTGGATTTTTCATCGACCAAAGAGAAAACCGCATGCTTCTCGAGAGATACGCCAAAGGAAAGAGTGTGCTGAATATGTTCTGCTATACAGGAGGCTTCTCTGTCTATGCCATGCGTGGCGGCGCAAAAACTGTCCATTCGGTCGATAGTTCGGCAAAGGCGATACAACTCACCAACGACAACATATCGCTGAATTTCCCCGACGACAGCAGACATGAGTCATTCTGTGAAGACGCTTTCAAATATCTCGATCGCGAGGGAGACAAATACGATGTTATCATCCTCGACCCTCCGGCATTCGCAAAACACCGTGCCGCCCTGCGTAACGCCCTGAAAGGCTACACACGTCTGAACGTGAAAGCTTTCGAGAGAATAAAACCGGGTGGAATACTCTTCACATTCTCTTGCTCGCAGGTAGTGACGAAAGACAATTTCCGCAATGCCGTCTTCACCGCTGCCGCACAGGCGAAGCGTTCGGTGCGAATACTTCATCAGCTTCACCAACCTGCCGACCACCCTATCAACATCTATCATCCTGAAGGCGAATACCTGAAAGGACTTGTTCTCTACGTGGAATAACGCCATCAAACTGAATGATTCTCTCTGTCACCATGCTTCATAAAGTATCGAAATTCATCGACCTGCACCACTTGTTAAAGAAAGACGCGCTTCATCTTGCCGCCCTTTCAGGAGGAGCGGACAGCGTAGCTTTATTGCAAGTGCTGCTGAGTCTCGGATATAAAGTGGAAGCTGTACATTGCAATTTCCATCTGAGAGGTGAAGAGAGCGACAGAGACGAGACATTCTGCCGTGAGTTATGCGACAGCCTGCACGTCAGGCTGCATATCGCGCATTTTGATACCCTCGCCTACAGCAAGCTGCATCGTGTTAGCATTGAGATGGCGGCACGAAACCTTCGCTACAGCTATTTCCACAGACTGGCGGAAGACATCGGCGCTGAAGATATATGCGTCGCACACCATAAAGACGACAACGCCGAAACGGTGCTCATGAACCTCGTCAGGGGAACAGGAGCGAACGGACTGAGCGGGATACATCCAAAGAACGGCAGGATAGTGCGCCCCTTGCTGTGTGTAAGCAGGCAAGAGATTCTCGGCTATCTTCAGGAAAACGGACAGGTTTTCGTCACAGACAGCTCTAACCTCGTGGATGACGTGAAACGCAACAAGGTGCGCCTGAATGTCATGCCGCTGCTGAAAGAGATGAACCCTTCTGTCATTGATGCAATAAACGTGACAGCCGAACGCCTCACCGACATCATGCCGCTGCTGAAAGAGGCGACTGAAAGATATGTCTCGGATATCGCCGTCTATGACAAAAAAGGCGGCGTGGAGCTTGACATTCACAAACTGCTGTCTTCTCCTTCGCCAAAGCATATTCTTTACACCATTCTTGAGCAATATAATTGCCCTTCGAACGTTATAAAAGAAATAGCCGAAAGGCTGAACTCAAGAACAGGTGCCGGATGGAGCTTCGCAAACCACATCGCTGTCATCGACAGGGGGAAACTCATCGTCTCTGAACGGCCTGTACCGCAACGCCCGATGAAACTACATATCTGCGGGAAATACATCCTTGCAAATGGCGACGCGCTTGTCATAGAAACCGTTAAACGCCGCGATATGGCTTCACTCAGACAACCGGCATCCATCGCATTGCTCGACGCTGACAATGTGAAGATGCCACTCCTTTTACGTAGGGTGGAAGAAGGAGACAGATTCACACCGTTCGGCATGAAAGGCACAAAGCTCGTCAGCGATTTCCTCACTGACATGAAGATGCCGCTGCATCTGAAACAACAGCAACTGTGCCTGCTCGATGCTTCTGGACATATCGTGTGGATTGTCGGACATAGAATATCCGACAGATGTAAGATCACTGCCGAGACAAAACAGATATTGAAGATGACTTTCGTCCCGGATTAAAAATCTCGTATGATGCTTTCACTGCCGTTCATTGCAAAAAAACACCGAATTGACCGATAATATATGACAGGAAATCAGAAGAAACATCTGTGCCGCGCTCTTTTGCGACACATGGCTTACACTACGCTCTCGTGCTTAGTGCTAACGCTATGTGCCTGCTCCGACTACGAGACCTTCACGACATCACCCAACGACAGACTGACATTTTCCGCTGACACGATATCTCTTGACACCATTTTCTCGCAAGTGCCTTCTTCAACCCGCACCTTCTGGGTGTATAACAAGAACAAGGATGCAATCAGATGCACAAACATAAAGCTTGAGAAAGGCAACCAGACCGGCTTCCGCGTCAATGTCAACGGCATCTTCCTCGGCGAATCGCAAGGTTATCAGATTTTTGACGAAGACATCTTCGGAGGTGACAGCATCAGGGTATATGTTGAGCTGACATCTCCCAAGAACGGTGGCAAAGAGCCGTTGATGGTGAAAGATAATCTCGTCTTCACGCTCGAAAGCGGTGAGAGACAACAAATCGAACTGAAAGCGTGGTCGTGGGACGCTAATCTCCTCACCAATCCTGTCATAGAAAACGATGTGGTGCTCGACATCTCGTCGCCTACCGTCATCTATGGCAGTCTCACAGTGAAAGAGGGCGCATGCCTTACTCTTCCTCCAGGCACGACACTCTATATGCACGACAAAGCCGTGATAGATGTCTTTGGCAGACTGCTGTGCAGCGGCGAGAAAGACAACGAAGTGACGATAAGGGGCGACCGCCTCGACAGGATGTTCGACTATCTGCCGTACGACGGTGTGAGCGGGCAGTGGGGCGGCATCGTATTGCACGAGAGCAGCTACGACAACATCATACGTTACACAGACGTACACGCTGCGACAGACGCGATAGTATGCGATTCTGCCGATACCGCACGCCAGAAACTCACACTCTCTCATTCTACAGTACATAACAACAAAGGCTTTGGCATAAAATCTGACAACTGCAAAATAACGATAGAAAACTCCGTCATCTCAAACTCTCTCTCTGACTGCATCGCCCTATACGGCGGCAACGCTACGATAAACAACACTACCATTGCGCAGTTCTATCCCTTTGACGCCAACAGAGGCTTCGCCCTGTTTCTTTCAGACAAGATGAACGATTCGCAACGTGGCATACCATCTGTATATGTCAACAACTCCATCCTCACAGGTTATGGCGAGAACTGTCTCGGCATCTTCATTCCAGACAGCATCGAAACGGACTGCCATTTCGACCACTGTCTGCTCAGAACACCGAAAACAGAGATTGACACGACAAAGACGACAGCCTGCATTTTTGAGGAGATTGACGACACGACCTCTGCCGGATGGAAGAATTTCGCAAAAGTGGATATCGAACTCCTGCAATATGATTTCTCACTCTCGCAGAAGTCGGCTGCCGTTGATGCTGCCGACAAGGCGACATCTCTGCCTGACGACCGTAAAGGCAATCCGCGCGACGACATGCCTGATATGGGTTGCTACGAGTTGAAAAAAGAATCTGAAGAAAAATAACTGCCATAACTATAAACCATCATGAAAACAATAGACCTAAGCATCAAAATAAAGATGTGCCAGATGGACGAGCTGAAACCTGACGAGCAGCAACTCGTCAAAAAAGCGGTGGATGCGACCGCACACTCCTACTCGCCCTACTCACACTTCAGCGTTGGGGCATGCGTCAGACTTGAAGACGGGACTATGATTATCGGGGCAAACCAAGAGAACTCTGCCTTCCCCGTCGGCTTGTGCGCTGAGCGTACAGCAATCTTTGCAGCTCAGGCGCAACATCCGGAACTTGCCATTACTGACATTGCCATAGCGGCAAAGAACGTTGAAGGCAAACTTGTGAAGAAACCTGTCTCACCATGCGGATCGTGCAGGCAGGTGATACTTGAGATGGAAGAACGCTACAAACGCCCTGTGCGCATATTCTTGTATGGTACAGAAGGCGTGTATGTCGTGGATTCTGTCAAGGACATGCTTCCACTGTGTTTCATCGGTGAAGACATGTGCGGATAGAGAATATTCATTCAGAGGTGCGTGCTGAATTATCCGCACGTCATTAAGAGTGTATATGTAAGCTCTTCACCCATTGCTATAATCAGATATGTTTTTCAATTTCATACAACCTGACTTTTGAAGAAAACAACAATAGATAAATGTTACAATTCGTATGTCTCGGTAGCGGTAGTAGCGGAAACTGCTATTATCTCTTCGATGAAACCGGAGGAATATTGATCGACGCAGGTATCGGCATAAGAAGTCTCAGAAAACACTTCGCCGACTATGGCATCGACAAGACAAAACTGAAAGCCATTCTCATCACTCACGACCATGCCGACCACATCAAATCGGTAGGCGTCATCTCTGCCGAAGCTGAAGTGCCGGTATATTCTTCCTATGCCGTACACCACGGAATAGAGCAGAACTATTGCGTCAGAAAGAAGATAAAAGCCGGCTACGGAAGATACATCAACCACGGCGACACGTTCAATATCGATGACTTCAACATCACATGCTTCCGGGTGCCGCACGATAGCAGCGACAACCTCGGATATAAGATAACGTACCACGACTTGGTATTCTGCATCATAACTGATGCCGGAAAGGTAACCGACGAGATGAAGCAATATATCTCTCAGGCCCACTATCTCGTAATTGAATCTAACTACGAACTCGAGAAACTCCAGTCCGGACCTTATCCTCAATATCTGAAAGACCGCATCACAAGCGGTAACGGGCATCTGTCGAATGTGCAGTGCGGCGAGGCGATCGCAGAGAACGCATCACCTGACCTTAAACATGTTTGGCTTGCTCATCTCTCTGAAGAGAACAACCATCCGGAACTTGCGCGCAAGACTGTCGAGAGCGTCCTGAGAAGCTATGGCATCATTGCAGGCAAGGATTTCATTCTCGATGTATTGAAACGCAAGACACCGTCAGAAATTATTACTCTTGATTGAAAACCATCATCCCCCCTACTCCATTAGTCATTATGAAAAAGCAACTTCTGCGAACCTTTCTCGTCATTTCATTCTTTATATTTTCCGCCCCAGGCTCTTTCGCACAGTCGAAGCGCGAGTTCAGAGCGGCATGGATTCAATGCGTCAACGGCCAGTTCATGAACATGCCTGCACAGACGATGCAGAACACACTTGCCTATCAGCTCGACGAACTTCAGAAAACAGGCTGCAACGCCATAATTTTCCAAGTAAGGGCTGAATGTGATGCTCTCTACGCCAATGCGAAAGAGCCATGGAGCCGCTTTCTCACTGGCGCGCAAGGCAAAGCGCCAACGCCGTTATGGGACCCGCTTCAGTGGATGGTGGAACAATGCCACAAACGCAACATGGAACTGCATGCCTGGATCAATCCATACAGGGCGAAGACAAAGTTCACAAAACAGCTTGATGCACAACATATTGCAATCAAACATCCCGAACGCGTCTTCCCTTACGACGGACTAATGATTCTCAACCCCGCATTGCAGGAAAACCGGGATTATATCTGTGAAATCGTATCTGACATCGTAACACGATACGACATCGACGGACTTCACATGGACGACTATTTCTATCCTTACCCTGCTGCAGGACAGACAATTCCCGATGCCGCCTATTTTAGTCAGAACAACAACGGCATAAAGGATATCGGCGACTGGAGACGTTTCAACGTCAACCTCTTCGTGAAACAGGTGGGCGAGACAATACACAAAATAAAACCGTGGGTGAAGTTCGGCATATCGCCTTTCGGAATCTATCGCAACAAGAAGTCTGACCCTAACAACGGGTCTGACACCAACGGTCTGCAGAACTATGACGACCTCTATGCCGATGTCTTGTTATGGGTGAACAACGGATGGATAGACTATTGCGTCCCGCAACTCTACTGGCAGATTGGACATACAGCAGCTGACTATCAGGAACTGATCAACTGGTGGAACAGACACTGCTCAAAACGCCCGCTATTTATTGGTGAAGATGTCGAACGCACTGTGAAATACCCTGACCCGAAAAACAGCAATAACCATCAGCTGAATGCGAAAATGACGCTGCACAACATGCTTCCTAACGTGAAAGGAACTGTACTATGGTATGCAAAAGCCGCTGTCGATAACGTCGGTAACTATTCTACACTCCTGCGCGAACATTATTGGAAAAATCCAGTGCTGCAGCCCTCGATGACATTCCTGTCTGACAAGACTCCAAAGAAAGTGAAGAAGGTAAAGGTTCTCGACATCGACAATCAGACTGTACTTTTCTGGACAGCACCGAAAGGCAGCGACTGGCAGACGGCGCCTTATCAGTATGCCGTCTATGCTTTCCCTAAAGGTGAGAAAATCGATTTGAAATCAAGCAGATACATTGCAGGCATAACAAGCGACACGTTCATACGCCTGCCGCGCGTCAACGGAAAGACAAAATACACTTACGTCATCACTGCTCTCAACCGAATCCATAACGAGAGTAAGGCCGTGAAGAAGAAAGTCAAACTTTGACTATTCTTTAACCCTGGCAACTTGTCAACTCGTCAACAGTATCAACTCGTCAACAGTATCAACTCGTAAACTTGTCAACTTGTCAACTCGTCAACTGTATCAACTTGTCAACTCGTCAACTCGTCAACTAAAATAAATATGTTTCATCGCATCATCTCCATATTCGCTTTGACTTTTCTCCTCACTTCCAACGCCAATGCGGCAAAACAACGTTCCACAACAATCCAAATTGTTGAGACTACCGACGTACACGGCTGTTTCTTCCCATGGAACTTCATCACCAACAAACCTGCCAAAGGCTCGCTCGCACGCGTCGCGGCCCTCGTGAACAAAATGAGGGATGAAAACCCCGACGGCGTGATTCTCCTTGACAACGGCGACCTGCTGCAGGGACAGCCGATATGCTACTACTATAACTACCTCGCGACGGAGAAGACAAACATCGGCGCGCAATGCCTAAACTTTATGCGCTACGATGCCGTAGCTTGGGGAAATCACGATGTCGAGACAGGACATAAATGCTACGACAGATGGACTGCACAGACCGACGCTGATATGCTCGGAGCTAATGTCATTGATGTATCGACCGGAAAACCTTACATCAAGCCTTATACCGTCATTGTCAGAAACAATGTGAAGGTTGCCGTTATCGGACTGATAACTCCTGCCATACCAAGCTGGCTGAAAGAGGAGATATGGAGCGGACTAAGGTTCGACGATATGAAAGAGACGGCACGGAAATGGGTGGATTATGTCAAGACAAACGAGAAGCCGGATGTCATCATAGGACTATTCCATGCCGGACTGAATGGCGGAATACAAAACGAATTATACAAAGAAAACCAGACCGAGGAAATAGCAAAAGAAATACCGGGGTTTGATGTCATCATGTTCGGACACGACCACCTTGCCCACAACTCCAAAGTGACATCTGCCGACGGAAAAGAGGTGCTGCTCCTCAACGCTTCCAACCAGGCGCGATGTGTTGCCGTGGCGGACATAAACGTAACGAAGAAAGGCAAGAAAGTGATTTCTGTCACTGCAAACGGACGCATCATCTCGACTGACGATTATCAGCCGGACGAGAAATTCATGAAACACTTCGAAAACGAGATAGAAGAGGTGAAGAAATGGACTGCAACACCTATCGGACAGTCGAGACAGACAATATCTACACACGACTGCTTCTTCGGCTCATGCGCATTCACTGATCTCATACACAATCTCCAGCTTCAAATCTCCGGCGCAGACATCTCGTTCTCGGCTCCGCTGACATTCAATGCCACCCTGAGAGAAGGCGACATAACAATCGCCGACATGTTCAAACTATACAAATATGAGAACTCGCTATATGTCATGAGAATGACAGGAGAGGAAATCAGAAAACATCTTGAGATGTCATACAACCTGTGGGTGAACACCATGCAGTCTCCCGACGACCATATCATGAAGCTGCGGACAGACAACAAATCTGAACACGAACGCACGCTATTCCTCAACCAGACGTTCAATTTCGATTCGGCGGCGGGCATTGACTATATCGTTGATGTGACAAAGCCGGAAGGACAGAAAGTGAAGATTCTCCGTATGTCCAACGGACAGCCTTTCGACGAGAAAAAGACATATCTCGTAGCTCTGAACAGCTACAGAGCCAATGGCGGAGGAGAACTGCTGACAAAAGGTGCCGGCATTCCGAAACAGGAACTGGAAAGCAGGATAGTGCAGAAGACAGACAGAGACCAGAGATGGGACCTCATGGAGGAGATAAAACGCCTGCAGACTATAGATCCTAAACCGAACAATAACTGGCGCTTCGTCCCTGACGACTGGGCGGTGCCCGCCATAAAGCGCGACAGGAAACTCATTTTCAACGAGTGAGAGACTTAAATCTTCCTACATATTTGGTCTAACAGTCAAATATCAATCTCATGAAATATTGGTTCATATTCCATGATGCCGACCTGCTCTTGGAGAGACGTGAAGACGGCACATATACAATTCCGCTGTCCGACAATTCTCCCGTCTGTCTTGACGCAAATGCTGCCCTGCACTCTATCCAGCCCTTCGACGACGGAACGGAGGTTGTCGCGGTTGACGTAGAGTATCCTGTCCCGCAGACGTCTGTTTTCTCAATGCACAGTTTGAGGCAATCTTACCATCTCATTCCTTTCCATCTCTATCTCAAGGCGGGGAAATGTAGGGAGATTCTATATTGGGACAAACAGACACAGTATTGCGGAGTTTGTGGCGCGCCGATGAAAATGCACACTGACATTTCAAAGGTTTGCACACAATGCGGGAAAGAGGTGTGGCCGCTGCTCGCTACTGCCATCATTGTACTCATTCATAGAGACGACAAAGTGATGCTCGTCAGGGCAAAGAATTTCCGCGGAAATTACTACGGACTTGTCGCCGGCTTTGTAGAGACGGGCGAGACACTCGAACAGGCTGTACATAGAGAAGTGATGGAAGAAACGGGTATCACCATAAAAAATATCTCATACTTCAAATCGCAGCCTTGGCCCTATCCTTGCGGACTCATGGTAGGCTTCTATGCGGAATATGTCTCCGGAGACATCCACATTCAAGAAAGCGAGCTGTATGATGCGGGGTGGTTCTCGAAAGACAACCTGCCCGAAATCCCTGACAAACTCTCTATTGCAAGACAACTGATAGACAATTGGGCTGACGGCAATGTGTGATGCCAATACGCTGATATAACAATATGGCTGACTACACCATGCCTGCCAATTCACGGCATGGATGTCAAAGAAGTATTATGCCTCTAAAGCTAAAAACAGTGAACCTAAAAGTAAGCTTCAAGCGTATTATGATAGCAGTCGAAAGTTCGTATGATTGCAGTCAAAAGTTCGTATGATTTGACTTAACACTTGTTAGACATAGTATTTTTTACAAAAATATACATTCGATAAAATATTTTTCAAATACTGTCGTTATATAATAAAGGGTAAGAGTTGGCATATTTCCATGTTTTCTCGCTTACATATAACGAACAGCTCAGAAACACTACAGCTCAGCCTTTACACAAAAGAACAAGATTGGTCACAAACAAAGATTATAATGTCCTTAACTATATCAATCATAAGCCTGTTAGGCACATTTATTTTGTCAGCTATCATTGGGGTGTTGTCGATACCGAGAATCGTGGATGTCGCGAATAAGATGCACCTCTACGACCAGCCGAACAGCCGTAAGATTCACCGTATTCCCATACCACGGCTTGGCGGTGTGTCATTCATCCCTGCCGCTCTCATTTCTCTTTGCACTGTCGCCGTCCTGCTCTCGCGATTTGGATATAAAATTGAGAATCTCGCGGATTCTGGCGCCCCGCAGCATTTTATCGCATATATTGCCGGTGCTGTGCTTCTCTATTCTATGGGCATCTTTGATGACGTCCGCGGTTTAGGCTACAAAATCAAATTCCTTGTTCAGGTCATCTCCGCCGTATTGCTCTGTATCAGCGGTTTATGGATAGCGTCATTCGAACATATTTTCCTCATAGACCAGATTCCGTTCTGGGTCGGTATGCCCCTCACAATATTCTTTGTCGTTTATGTCACCAACGCCATAAATCTCATTGACGGCATCGACGGCCTGGCGTCAGGGCTGTCATCCATATCTCTCATCGTCGCCATCATCCTGTGTATCATGTCTGGCGACATCCTGTGGGCGATGCTCGCGATAGCTTTCCTCGGGGTGGTGACGGTGTTCTTCTGTTTCAACGTCTTCGGAAACAAACATAAGATTTTCATGGGCGACACTGGCTCTCTTACACTTGGATACACTCTCAGCTATATCTTCCTGCATTTCTGGCAGGCAAACCCGATATGGAATCCCTATCTGCATAACCTCGGCATCATAATGCTCAGCACACTCATCATTCCGATGTTTGACGTCGTCAGAGTATTCATGAGCAGAGTGAGAGACAACCGCAACCCTTTCCTTCCTGACAAGAACCACATCCACCACAAGCTGATGCGCGCAGGAATGAGCGGCAGACAGACGATGATTTCCATTCTTCTCATCTCTGTCCTTTTCATCGTCATCAACTATCTTGTCGCATCCATCAGCCAGACTCTCATCATTCTCATCGATGTCCTCATGTATGTAGTGATGCACATCATCATAAACTATTTCATATTTCAAAAAGAAAGGGAGACAGGACAAAACTGGAAGAAGGTGTTCTGAATACAATGGTGTGCATATTGACGGACACACCTACAAAAAACACGATTTCTATCTGGCAGACGTATTGTCTGAATACAGGATAGAAATCGTGTTTTTCGTATAATCTGTATTATGCGCTATTATTTAGCTTTGTGTATAGCCCATTCTTTCGGATAGAGGTTGTTGGCTCTTGTACCGATGTTCTTCATGAAACCGATTGGATGGTTGTCATACGAAGCGACGACATAGCCGCGCGGTGTGTCTTCAGGTAAAGTGACAACTTCACGATGAAGGTAACACAACGCCTCTTCTCTCGTCAGTTCAACAGTAGGGAACCGTGTCGCGTCGCGGCTTATGCTCAATGCCTCACAATGCGACGGAATCATGTCACGTCCTTTCTGCGTATCTCGTGGTATGCCGTCGTATATGACATTGAGACGTGTCTTCTTTAGTATGGCACCTTTCATGGCTGACGGCGTTTCGCGGTTCTCGGGAGATGAGCTTCCGTTTTTCCGCATGACACACATAAACAAGCCTTCGCTCTTTGATGTACCAGGTATGAATCGGTAAACTGGCTCGTTAAAGCCGGCGAGCAGCGACCCCGTGATATTCCAGTCGGGCTGCACATCGACATGCAGCAACTCGGCTCCAAGCGTGTCACGCACATAGCGCACATTCTCCTCGTTCTCCTGTGTGTTGAAGGTACAGGTGCTGTAAATCAGCAGTCCGCCGGGCTTCAACCGTTTCCATATCTCTGTCACTATCTCTCTTTGCAATGCTGCGCAGCGGTGGACATTGGCAATGCTCCATTCGGATATAGCTGAGCGGTCTCTGCGAAACAACCCCTCACCAGAACATGGCACATCGGTTAGAATGATGTCAAAATTCATTCCTTCACGCGAATAATGGTTGTGCATATTCTGCGTAACGATGACATCTGCATGTCCCTGCTTCTGGATATTCTCCATCAAGATGTTAGCCCTGCGGCGGTCTGGCTCGTTGCTCATAAGCAATGAACCCTCTGGCAGCACCCCACGTGCAAGTGTTGACTTCCCGCCTGGAGCGGCACATAGGTCGAGCATCAAGACTGGCTTATCGACATATTGCCGCATCACTTCAGCGAGAAACATCGACCCTGCTTCCTGCACATAATAGCAGCCGGCATGGAACAGCGGGTCGTCGGTGAACGACGGACGTTTCTCCAACCAGTATCCGCCCTTGCACCATGGTATCTCTTCCACCTCACAATGAAAAAGCCCGCATGCTCCATCCTTGCACGGTTTGAAGGGATTCATGCGGACACTCGTCGGAGCCTCTTCATCAAAAGACGCGACATAGCGTTTCCATATCTCATCACCCATAAGGCACGAGGTGTATTCTGCGAATTGTGACGGGAGTTGCTCCATGATGTATCACATGAAATGTGGCAATATAGAGAAATGACGAACTGGCAAGACTGACAATGCAAGTCTTGTTCGCTCGTCATTTCATCTATGCTTCAGTTAAAACTGGAAATAGTTCTTAGCGTTGTTATAGCAGATGTCCTCAATCATCTGACGCACACGCTGCTCCTCATAGCCCTCAAACGGAATCAAGCCGTTCTCGATGTCATTGCCTACAAGGTTGCACAATGTGCGGCGGAAATATTCATGACGCGGATAAGAGAGGAATGAACGTGAATCGGTGAGCATTCCGACAAAACGTGAGAGAAGGCCTAATACCGAGAGGGCATTCATCTGCTTCTCCATGCCGTCCTTCTGGTCGAGGAACCACCATCCTGAACCCCACTGTATCTTGCCTGGGCATGAACCGTCCTGGAAATTGCCGAGCATGGTGGCAATCACCTCGTTAGCGCATGGGTTGAGGTTGTAGAGGATAGTCTTTGTCAGTTTGCCTTCTACATTCAGTTCGTCAAGGAAATGGCTCATTGCCTTAGCGGTGGTGAACTCGCCGATAGAATCGAAACCGGTGTCTGCGCCAAGCTTGTTGAACATCAAGGTGTTGTTGTTACGTATAGCACCATAGTGGAACTGCTGTGTCCAGCCTGCCTCGTAGTCCATCACTGCCATCTCTTTCAAGAAAGCATGCTTGTATTTGCGCTGCTCTTCTACTGTTGGAGTGGTTCCTGCAAGTGCCTTGCCGAGGATGGCGTCAATCTCCTGTGAAGTGTATGGCTCGTCATAGAACTCCTCGATGCCATGGTCAGAGAGTTTGCAACCTTTTGATGCGAAGAAGTCATGACGCTTCTGAAGGGCTGCGACCATATCTGCGAAGCTTGAGATTGCTGTGTCAGAAACGGCCTCCAGTTTCTTCACATAGTCAACGAATGTTGCTGCTTCAATGTTCATTGCGGCGTCTGGACGCCATGCCGGTATCATGCGTGTCTTGCATGTCGGGTCGGCTGCCACTACGTCATGATATTCAAGGCTGTCAATAGGATCGTCTGTAGTACATACAAGCTCTACATTATAGTGCTCCATAAGTCCGCGAGGAGTGAACTTCGGGTCGTTGGCAATCAAGTCGTTACATTTGTCGTAGATTGCACGAGCGTTGAGAGGGTTCAGCGTCTCCTCTATACCGAAAGCGGTCTTCAGCTCAAGGTGTGTCCAGTGGTAAAGTGGGTTACGGAAAGTGTACGGCACTGTCTCTGCCCATTTCTCGAACTTCTCCCAGTCTGTTGTGTCTGCACCTGTGCAGTAACGCTCGTTGATGCCGTTCGAACGCATGGCACGCCACTTGTAGTGATCGCCCATCAGCCATATCTGAGCAATAGAGTCAAAACGCTTGTTCTCTGCCACCATCTTCGGGATGAGGTGGCAGTGATAGTCGATGATTGGCATCTTTGACGCATGATTGTGGTACAAATCCTGCGCTGTCTTCGTTTCAAGAAGAAAGTCTTTGTCGTTGAATTTTTTCATAATGGTCTTTAAGGTTTATGTTTAGTTTGATTGTTTGTCGTTTCTGGTTTGTTATCAGACAGTTATTCAACAAGATAGTCAACAACCGCCTCTGTCTGTCATTCCTATGTCATCATATTATCTGCATAGTCTAATGCAAAAGTAGTAAAAAAGTTTTGAATGAAAAAACAATTTACAAAGAATTAACAAAAGACGAAAAGCATAAG
>CALZMB010000004.1 GCA_945788485.1 uncultured bacterium
GTTATCCGATAGCTTATTTTCCCTCTTGCACATCAGCAACACGACTGAATTGGTAATAGTTCGCGATTCCCCTCTTGACGTATTCTCCCGCGCGAATATAACATGGTCTAATCATCGTAAATGATATACAAATACCAAGATTGCTATTCTCTCACTTCAATCTCAATTCCAGAGAGTGTGACGAGCATCGGAGAGAGGGCTTTCTCGTCCTGCGACTCTTTGAAAAAAATTACGATTCCCAAAGGAACGAAAAATAAGATGCAGAAGCTATTGGGAGATTGGAGCAGAGATAAACTAGTAGAAATATGATAGAAATCGCATCCAAAAGAAAGAAAATTGAGAGTATTCTCAAGAAACACCCCAACGCCATTATTACAGACGTGACAAGTCAGGCAAAGGATGGATTAGTGGGGTTAAGCCCTTTCTATCCGCATGGTGGTATCCCTGTACCATTCAGCGAGTGATATACGGCTAAGTGTGTGGAAGGTATATGGCAAGGACTGAAGGTGTTTGAGGACGAAGATATAGACATCTCCATGTTTAGCAACGACACCATGAAGGGAATCAAACGGACGGTGCGGAAACATGGACGGGTGTTGGGGCATCGGAAATGTGTGCATGGAACGGAAATCTTAGGATATGTTGAGGCAAAACATCATATTTATATCCCTACATACCGATGGATGTTGGAGCACAAAACGTTGGATATCATTGAACGGCTACGTAAGGCAAGCGAAACCAAAACGATAGTCTTACTCGACTACAACACCTGCTGTGATGTGGACGATGAGACAAAACCGCTCTCTCATGCCTACCTCGTAAAGGCCTACGCAGAAGGTTTATATCCGTTTGATTACCTCAAACTTTCGAAGAAGCCCTGAAAACAAAAATGGGATGCCGACTGATGCCGACAACCGCATGGAAAGAGGGAGGAGGGGTTGGTGTGCTGGAGAAACGCAGTGCAAAGGAGGTTATTGACGGTCGGGAATGGCGAGGCGTTTCTCCATCCATATCATGTCATACCATCTGCCGAATTTCTTTCCGCAGGTGTGGAAATGCGCCACTTTCTCAAATCCCATACGCTCATGGAAGCGGATGCTGTCGTTTGTGAGGAAGGGGTCGGGGTGTGCGGCAAACGCTATGCAGGCATTCATGTTCCTGATGCCGCGCCGGCGCAGCTCTTCTTCAAGAGCATCGTAGAGCCTCTTCCCTACCCCGTTGCGCCGGTATGTGGCGTCAACATACACTGTCGTCTCGACAGCCCATTGGTAGGCGGGGCGGTCTTTGAATGTGTTGGCGTAGGCGTAGCCGAGTATCTTCTGCTCGTCGTTCTCCGCCACGAGATAGGGGAAGCGTGAGGAGATGGCGGCGATGCGGCGGCGGAACTCCTCTTCCGTGGGTGTGTCGTACTCGAACGTGACGGCTGTATGGATGACATACGGGGCATAGACTGCCACCAATGCGGCGGCGTCAGCTTCTGTCACGGGGCGTATGTTGATTTTTCCGTTCTGCATGTGTAGTTGTTTCGTGTGTGTGTTGGCGGATGCTTGGAGGGGTATGTGTTGCCGTGCTGTCTTGCAGAAAAAAATAAAGCCGGCAATCACTCCTGCCGGCTCAGTCTCCCGAAGATGATGCGTGCCGCCTCGTCGGGAGCCGAGGTGCTGCCGATGCGTTCTCCAACTGTCTTGTAGTCGCGGAGCATCTGTTCTCTCCGCTTGCCTCCGGGCAGTATGGCGTTCAGCGCGCTGACGATGTTGCTGACGGAGAAGCGGTCGGCGAAAAGTTCTTCTGCCACGTTATTGTCTGCTATGAGATTGACGAGAGAGATGTATCTGCACTTTATGATATGGTTGAAAGCCCAGCGATAAACCTTAGGGAGGACGGTCTTGTAGCAGACGACTTGCGGCACGCCGAACAACGCTGTCTCAAGCGTGGCGGTGCCGCTTGTCACGATGGCTGCCGTGGCATGATGCAACAGGGCGTAGGTCTGGTTCTCGACATATCTCACCTGTGTGCCTGCGAGGTGTCTCTCGTAGATGGAGAGATCAATGGACGGGGCGCAGGCGACGACATACTGATAGTCTGCGTTGTGTGCTGCCGCCTGAAGCATGGCTGGGAGGTTGTCGTCAATCTCGTGGCGGCGGCTGCCTGCAAGGAGCGCTACGACGGGTTTGGAGGGGTGGAGGGAGTTGGAGGCGCAGAAGTCGGAGAAGGGGATGTCATATTGCGCCTTAAAGGCCCGGACCTCTTCTGCCGTCGGGTTCCCGACATAATGTACCGGATAGCGGTGTTTCTCTTCGAAGAATGTCTTCTCGAAGGGGAGGATGCACAGCATCTCTTCGACATCACGTTTGAAATTCTTGATGCGCCACTCTTTCCATGCCCATATCTTTGGCGATATATAATAGAAGGTGTGGGGGCTTGGCGTGCGCATCTTCTTGCGTAGAGATGTCAGGAATGAGCATATCTCCAGGTTGAAGCCGGCATAATCAACGGGTATGACTGCGTCTGGCTGCCATCGCGCTATGTCGCGCTTGCAGAGCGAGAGATTACGGAAGATGGTAGGCAGGTGTGTGATGACGGGGAGGAAGCCCATGAAGGCGGTGTCGCGATAGTGGCGCACCATCTCTCCGCCGACAGCTTTCATCTTGTCGCCGCCGAAGAAACGGAACTCCGCCTGCGGGTCGATGGCGCGGAGCGAGCGCATGAGGCGTGAGGCATGGAGGTCGCCTGACGCCTCTCCTGCTATGATATAGTATTTCATCTTTCTGTTTCTGTGCTCAGTTCGTCACAAGACGGAGGTGTGTGCAGGGGGCGGTGGGTTACGCGAAATATTGTATCGAATAGAGATATATTACCGTTGCGGGGATTGCGAGCAGCGAGGAGTCGAAGCGGTCGAGCATGCCTCCGTGTCCGGGCAGGATGTTTCCGGAATCTTTGATGCCAATGGTGCGTTTGATGAGCGATTCGACGAGGTCGCCCCATGTGCCGAAGACAGAGACGACAACGCCCATGCCTGCCCATTTCAGCGTCTCGTTGGCTGCGGGTGAAGGCGCGCCATTGAAGAGGGTGTCACAATAGCTTATGCCTACAGCGAGGAGGATGACGAAGATGCCGCCGCCGATGCTGCCCTCCCATGATTTTCCCGGCGAGATGCGGGGGAAGAGCTTGTGGCGGCCGAAGAGCGAGCCGGAGCAGTAGGCGCCTGTGTCGTTGGTCCACAAGAAGAGGAAGACGCTGAGGGGGATGAGCGTCGAGAATGTGACACCGTTTTCTGTCTGCTGGAACGCGAGGACATTGATTGTGGAGAAGGGCAACGCGATGTACATCTGCCCGAGCATGGTGTATGCCCAGTTGGCGAGGGAGTTGACGCTGCCGGTGTAAAGCTCGCTGACCATCAGATAGACGATGGTGAGGAGATAGGGGATAAAGACTTCAGCTGTCGATGCGCCGCTGCAATATGCTGCCATGGCGAGATGGAGGAAGACGGCGGCGGCGGCGGAGATGAAACGGTTGACCTGCACGTCTTTAATATAGTTGTTGACGAGTCCTGTATATTCCCACATCGTGGCACCGGAAATGAAGGCAAACAGAGCTATCATGGCGGTGGCATTGAGCAGGCCCGTCACCATTATAGCGACAAAGAACACGCCTGTTATCGCACGGACGATGAAGTTCTTCAATTTTTCACTCATAGTCAGGGTTATGTATTTCTATTTCTTATTGGAAGTTTATGGCGGTCAGGCGTTTGTTTCGGGGTTCGCACTTGACTCGGGGTTCGCGCCGTCGCTGCCCAGAATCTCTTCTGAACGGCTTGCCCACTGGCGTTTGCCGAAGATGTCTTCCACGTCTTGCGCGAAAATCACCTCGCGTTCGATGAGCAGCTGCGCGAGGCGGTTGTGTCCGTCGCGGTGCTGTTCGAGCAAAGCCTTCGCCCGCTGATACTGTCCGTTGATCATGTCGAGCACTTCGTTGTCTATCTTCTGTGCCGTGGAATCAGAATATGGCTTTGAGAAGGAATACTCCTGCTGGTTGTAGTAGCAGAGGTTGGGCAGCGTGTCGCTCATGCCGGCATACGCCACCATGGAATACGCTGTCTTTGTTGAACGCTCGAGGTCGTTCATCGCGCCTGTAGAGATATGTCCGAGGAAGAGGTCTTCAGCGGCTCTGCCTCCAAGCAGTGCGCACATTTCGTCGAGCATCGCCTCTTTTGTGGTTATCTGCCGTTCTTCGGGGAGATACCATGCCGCGCCGAGGGCTCTGCCTCGCGGCACGATAGTGACCTTGACGAGCGGGTTGGCATACTGGCAGAACCAGCTGACCGTGGCATGTCCTGCCTCGTGGAATGCTATGGCACGTTTCTCTTCTGCTGTCATGACTTTCGTCTTCTTCTCCAATCCGCCGATGATACGGTCAACAGCAGAGAGGAAGTCTTGCTGGGAGACAGCCTGTTTGTCGGCACGCGCGGCGATGAGCGCCGCCTCGTTGCAGACGTTGGCGATGTCAGCTCCGGAGAATCCGGGTGTCTGTCGCGCGAGCAGCTCTATGTCGAGGTCTTTGTCTGTCTTTATGGGTTTGAGGTGGACATTGAAGATTGCCTTGCGCTCGTTGAGGTCGGGCAGCTCTACGTGTATCTCGCGGTCGAAGCGTCCGGCACGCAGCAGCGCCTTGTCGAGCATATCGACACGGTTTGTCGCGGCGAGAATGATGACGCCGGAGTTTGTCCCGAAGCCGTCCATCTCTGTGAGCAGCGCGTTCAGCGTGTTCTCGCGTTCGTCGTTGCCGCCCATGCCGGGGTTGTTGCTTCGTGCTCTTCCGACAGCGTCAATCTCGTCGATGAAGATGATGCTCGGCGCTTTCGCCTTCGCTTTTGTGAAGAGGTCGCGCACACGCGACGCTCCCACTCCGACAAACATCTCGACGAAGTCAGAGCCGGACATTGAGAAGAAGGGCACGCCGGCCTCTCCCGCCACCGCTTTGGCGAGCAGCGTCTTGCCTGTTCCCGGAGGTCCGACAAGCAGCGCGCCCTTTGGTATCTTTCCGCCAAGGTCGGTGTATTTCTTAGGGTTCTTAAGGAATTCGACTATCTCCTGCACCTCCTGCTTCGCTCCGTCCTGTCCCGCCACATCCTTGAATGTGATGTCGTGTATGGCGTCTTTGCCATACTCTTGTGCCTTGCTCTTGCCGACATTGAAGACGCCGCCCATGCCGCCTCCTGCCCCGCCGCTCATACGGCGTATGATGAAAATCCACACGGCGATGAAGAGCAGCGTCGGTCCGACGCTGAGCAGAATCTCCCATATACCGGAATCGGTTGTCTCGTAGTCTATCTCGCCGGAGAATTTCTTTGCGGCCTGCTGTGCGGTGAGGTATTCTTCAACCTGGTCAACCGAACCGAAGTTCACGACGACATACGGCTTTGCCCCCACGTCGCGTGCGCCGGACTTGAAGACCTGACGCACATGGTCGGCTTTGACATACATCTTCAGCTCAGAATCTTTCTTGTTTATCACCACCTTGCTGGCATAGCCGTTGGCGACGAATTTCTTGAAATCGCTGTATGTAGCATTGATGGATGTCTGTTTGCCTACGCTGCCCCCGCCGGTGAAGAAGAGGTAAGCCAACACTATTATAATAATAGTATAGAGCCAATTGATATTGAATTTCGGCATCTTGGGGAAGTCGTCTTTGTTCTGCCCCGTTCCGCCTTTGTTGTGTTCTGCCATAAAAGTCTGTTTTGGTTATCATGTCGGCGTGTTGTACATTCCGCCCGCCAGAGTGCGGCTGCTTTCAGAGCGTTCAGTCGATGTTCGGAAGCTCTTCTGTGGGTGCGTCAGCCCATAAATGTTCGAGATTGTAATGGTCGCGTGCATCAGGAAGGAAGATGTGCACCATGATGTCAACATAGTCCATAGCCACCCAGATGCAGTTTTCGAGACCGGCTGTCCTGACCGGCTTCTCGTGCAAGTCTTCGCGCATCTTGTCGCTCACGGAATCATAGATTGCCTCTATCTGGCTCGGCGAGCCGCCCTCGCAGATGACAAAGGCTTTTGTTATGCAACCGTCTATCTCGCTCAAGTCTATTATGGTTATGTCACGTCCTTTCTTGTCCTGAATGCCTTCAACGGCCTTGTCGATGAGTTTTCTTGTTTCTGATGTCATTTCTTCTTATTTTTTCGGAATTGGTTATGATTTTGTTTAATATTGCATTATGTTTGACATGCAAAGTTACACTAATATTTTCAAACCTCAGATAATGTGCTTTGTTTTTTGTGTTTTTTTATGTAATGTACGTGTGCTGAAGGTGGGAAAAAGAAAGAAAAATCATTTTTTTTGAAAAAATCATCGAAAAAATTTGGCTGATTGAAAAAAAGGCAGTAACTTTGCACTCGAATTAAGAAACACAGTTTTCTTGGTGCAGGAAATGCACATGAAATTGGGGTATGGTGTAATGGTAACACTGCAGATTCTGGTCCTGCCTTTTCTGGTTCGAGTCCGGATACCCCAACAAAGACCAAATCTCAAACCGAGGTTTGGTCTTTTTGTTTTCATGCCGCAACGCACATGGTTTTGCCATGCCACACCGGCCGTACAATACAGACATCACACTCATTCTGCCAGCACAAAAAACTTTTCTATTATGGAACAGATACACAACATCGTAAATACTGTCCAGAACTTCTTGTGGAGCTACATAAACATCGAGTTGCTCATCCTCTGCGCCCTGTATTTCACTTGGCGGACAGGCTTCGTGCAGTTCCGGCTGCTGGGCGAGATGTTCCGCATCGTCATGCACAGCGACAAAGCAGACAGCAAAGCAGAAGACACGGGGATGAAACACATCTCCTCGTTCCACGCCTTCATCGTCGCCCTCGCGTCACGCATCGGCACGGGCAATATGGCAGGCGTGGCGACGGCGATATGCGTCGGCGGACCGGGAGCTGTCTTCTGGATGTGGGTGATGGCTCTCTTCGGAGCCGCCACGGCATTTGTAGAATCGACATTGGCACAGCTGTACAAACGCCGCGGGGCTCTCAACTTCTACGGCGGACCGGCTTACTACATGCTCCACGGACTGAAGAAGAAATGGATGGGCGTCATCTTCAGCCTGCTGATGATACTCACCTTCGGATTCGCCAACAACGCCATGCAGAGCAACACCATCGCCTTGGCATGGAAACAGGCATTCAGCATACCCACCGAATATATGGGCGCGCTGCTCTGCGTCCTGACGATGGCAATCATTTTCGGCGGCATACAACGCGTGGCAAAAGTGTCGGCACTCGTCGTGCCCGTCATGGCAGTAGTCTATCTCGCCCTGTCCTTATACGTCGTTGCGGCGAACATAAGCCTGCTGCCTTCGGTCTTCCGGCTCATCATCGAAGACGCTTTCGGCATGAGGCAAGTGACGGGCGCGACATTCGGCACGATAGTAATGATGGGCATAAAACGCGGCCTGTTCAGCAACGAGGCGGGAGAAGGATCGGCTCCAAACGCCGCAGCGACGGCAAGCGTGGCACACCCTGTGAAGCAGGGACTGATACAGGCGCTGGGCGTCTTCTCTGACACGCTGATTGTATGTTCATGCACAGCATTTGTCATACTGTGCAGCTCGGTAGATGTCACACAAAGCAACGGCGTCGAGCTCACGCAAAACGCGCTGTCGTCAGTCATCGGACCCATCGGGGCGCCTCTCATCGCCGTGATGATATGGATGTTCGCGTTCAGCACCATCATCGCAAACTGCTACTACGGTGAGACAAACCTGCAGTTCTTCACAAGCAACAGGCAAGCGCTCGTGGCATACAGACTGACGGCATGCCTGTTTGTCATGGGAGGCTCGCTGATAGGCCTCGACCTGGCATGGAGCTTCATAGACCTGTGCATGGCGCTCATAACCATCTGCAACCTCATCGCCATACTATGGCTCTACCCGAAGGTTGACTTCCTCGTGCGCGACTATATGGCACAAAGGAAAGCGGGACGCGCGCCGGTGTTCAACAGGTCAAAGATGCCGGACGACGCCGCCGACCTTGAGGCATGGGACGAATAACAGACTGCGGAAATATGACACATGGAAGAACATGATGTGTCTGTTTTGCCACAATATGACATATATCTGACAACCAACGCATTAAGCGGAACACCATACAACACAGGAAAACAGGAAGAAACACTGTTTGCCGACAACGACACGCAATGTTTCTTCCTGCATTTTCAAACGATGCGTATCACGCCACGCTAATGTCACGACAGCAGAGAGGAGACAGAAGCCAGCATGGCATGGCATGTGATGTCAATGGTGCATGGCGTGACGGAGACGTAGCCGTGGTCAAGAGCCCATCTGTCTGTGTCTTCCGCCTCCGGCTCGTCGCAGCAGTAGAAGCCTTTCAACTGGTATGAGCCGCCGTCACCTTCAGCGAACGTCTCCACCTCTTGGTGCCATCCGCCGTGCGCCATCCGGCAGAGCTTCATGCCGCGCGGCAAAGCGCCGTCAGCACATTTTGGCACATTGACGTTCAGGCAAGTGTACTTCGGCAGCCCGTCAGCAATCACATTGCGGCACAGCTGCTCTACGACAGGACGCACAGGCGAGAAATTGGCGTCGGCATCATAGTCGCAGAGAGAGAATGCGATGGCAGGTATGCCCTTCAGCGCAGCCTCGAAAGCAATGCCTACCGTGCCGCTGTAGTGTGCATTGGTCGATGAGTTGTCGCCATGGTTGATGCCGCCGAGCACAAGGTCGGGACAGCGCGGACACAACTCCTGGTAGGCTATCTTGACACAATCGACCGGAGTGCCGGAGCAGGCATACCATTCAATCTTGTTGCCGCAGCCAGGGAGTGTGTCAGTGCACAGTCGGCGCAACGTCAGCTCGCCCATAGAGAAGGCACGCGACTTGCCTGAACGTGCGCCTTCCGGGGCACATACTATGACATCGCCGAGATGACCGACAAAAGAGACGAGTTCGGCAATGCCCTTGGCACTGTAGCCATCGTCGTTAGAAATGAGAATCAGTGGCTTTTTCATTGGTTGGTTTACATTTATTTTTTACGCACACAAAGACCTGCATGCACGCTTTTGATGATTACATGAGAACTGATTTATATTAATTTAAGCACAAAAGTAATAAAAAAAAGTTTAATATGCCAATTTCTCAAATAAAATTAGTAATTTTGTAGCCAATATATAAATTTAAGCACGTAGAAATATGGGAAAGATTATTGCACTTGCCAATCAGAAAGGTGGTGTAGGAAAAACGACCACAACAATCAACCTGGCTGCATCTTTAGCAACAATGGAGAAGACGGTTCTTGTCATTGATGCCGATTCTCAGGCCAATGCCTCAAGCGGCCTTGGAGTGAACATCCAGGAACTTGAAAGTTCAATCTACGAGTGTATAATAAACGGGACGGATATAAGGGATGCCATTTATACAACGGATATTGACGGTCTGGACATCGTCGCCAGCCACATCAACCTTGTCGGGGCAGAGATAGAGATGCTCAAGCTCGAGAACAGGGAGACTGTGATGAAACGCCTGCTCGAACCCGTACGCAAAGACTACGACTATATCCTCATCGACTGCTCGCCGTCGCTCGGACTGATAACGGTGAACGCACTGACAGCTGCTGATTCGGTCATCATTCCGGTACAATGCGAATATTTCGCTCTCGAAGGCATCAGCAAACTCCTCAATACCATCAAAATCATAAAGTCTAAGCTCAACCCGCTGCTCGAGATTGAAGGATTCCTGCTGACAATGTACGACAGCCGCCTGAGACTCGCCAACCAGATATACGACGAGGTGAAGAGACATTTTCAGGAACTTGTATTCAAAACCGTCATACAGCGCAACGTCAAACTCTCAGAATCGCCGAGCCACGGCATTCCTGTCATCCTGTACGACGCTGACTCGAACGGCGCGAAAAACCACCTCGCTCTCGCAAAAGAAATCATCAGCCGCGAATCAAAAGCATGACAAAGCCGGCAGACGACACAAGAAACCGGCATAAAGACAACAACCCGTATCTTCAAAAAAACAGAAAAAGACACTAAACAAAAGACAGATGGCTGTACGCAAAAAATACACTACGCTTGGAAGAGGTCTTGACGACATAGACACAACAGGAAAAGGGCTGGGAGCCCTCATATCAACCGACAATGTGCAGACAAGCGGCTCGTCGAGAATCAACGAGATTCCGCTTTCGCAAATAGAACGCAACCCGAACCAGCCGAGACACGAGTTTGACGAAGAAGCCCTTACCGAACTCGCCAACAGCATCAAGGAACTGGGCATTGTCCAGCCCATCACACTGCGACAGATTTCTGACAACCACTACCAGATTATCGCCGGCGAACGCAGATGGAGAGCATCGCAACTCGCCGGGCTGACGACAATACCCGCCTACATACGCACCATCAACGACGAGAACGTCATGGAGATGGCGCTTGTCGAGAACATTCAGCGCGAAGACCTCAATGCGGTGGAAATAGCTCTCGCATATCAGCACCTGCTTGACAACACCGGCATGACACAAGAGAAAGTCGCTGACCGCGTCGGAAAGAAACGCACGACAGTAGCAAACTTCCTGCGCCTGTTGAAACTGCCTGCACAAGTGCAGATGGCGCTGCAAAAAAAAGAAATCGACATGGGACACGCACGAGCACTGCTCGCACTTGACGACCCGCAGACACAGATAAAGGTTTTCAAGGAAATCATAAAGAACGGATACTCTGTCAGAAAGGTAGAAGAACTGATACAACAGCTGAAAGCCGGCATGACTTTAGGTTCCGGGAAAAAAGCAATAAAGAACGCAGCTGCCCTGCCGACATTCGCCGAAAACGCAAGGCAGCGCATGACAGAAGCCATAGGGCAGAATGTCAGACTCACATGCAACAAAGACGGGAAAGGGAAGATTTCCATCACGTTCGCTGACGAAGCCGACCTGAACCGCATCATACAGGCTCTGTCTCTGTAAATAATCACAACGAAAGAATTGAAGAAAACAATAATCATAATGTTTCTTATAGCTGTTATACAACCTATGACAGCTATATGTCTGTGTAGGCCTGTCGTCACAGACAACTGCTGCAGTGCCGACACAACACAAAACGGCGTGAAGGCACAACAGACAGACAACATGACGAAAGGTGAAAAGGACATCAAGCAGAATGATGCAAACGACATCAACGCGAAGGACAACAATACAAGGAAACTGAAACACACGGCGACAACAGCCGAACTGCCCGACACCACATTCCGTGATGCAGTGATTGTTGACCAGAAGACGGGCAACAAAGAGGCTGAGACATCAAAAAAACAGATTCTCGACAACACCGCAGCAACAAACATCACAGACGCCGGACATAACGAGAAAATATGGTATCCCGACACAAAGAAAGCCCTATGGATGGCAATCGTCATTCCGGGAGGCGGACAGATTTACAACCGTAAATACTGGAAACTGCCTCTCGTCTATGGAGGGTTCGTCGGATGTATCTATGCACTGAGATGGAACGGACAGATGTATTCAGACTATCAGCAGGCTTATCTCGACATCATGGACGATGACCCTAACACAAAAAGCTACGAGAAATTCCTGCATCTCGGAGCGCAGATAGACGAATCGAACATCGAACGCTACAAGACGGTTTTCAAAAACCGAAAGGACAAATACCGCAGATGGCGGGACATGAGCATCTTCTGCATGATTGGCGTCTATGCACTCTCGATTATTGACGCATACGTTGATGCCTCACTGTCACAGTTTGATGTCAGCGACAACCTCAGCATGAAAGTAGCGCCGGCATATCTCGACAGCCGCGGACAGAGCATGGTGGCATCACGCAATGCGCTGAACAACGGAGCCTTGGGCGTCAGATGCTCGCTCTGCTTCTGACACAAGACAGCAGGAACATGACATGACAAGACAATACTGAAAATACATAAAACAATTACCGTTGTCATCGCATATACAACAAACATCCTCTGACAGCACTGACGTGACAGCACAGCAGAGAAGGAAAACGTTGTGTGCATGACAAAGAAAAAGACATGAACAGACTGAAGACATTATTACTATCCGCCACACTGATGGCAGGCACAGCATGGCAGAGCATCTCTGCACAAGTGGTTTACGTTGAAGATGATGAAGACGACGTTGTCGTGAAAGACAAAGAAGGCAACGACGAGACGATAAAAGTGCCCGAAGCAATGCTTCAGGACCTTGATTCGCTGCTCAGCCAATACCACGCAAAGATTTATCTCAAACCCGACGAGACATGCAATATGCGTGACGTGAATCCTTATTTCGCGCCGGAAGAGTATCAGGACAGGCTGAAAAGGCTGCCCACCATCATCGAGATGCCATACAACGATGTCGTACAGAAATTCATCGACAGATATGCCACAAAATTGCGCCGTTCAGTGAGCATGATGCTCGGAGCCAGCAATTTCTATATGCCAGTCTTCGAACAGGCTCTCGAAACATTCAACGTCCCTCTTGAACTGAAATACCTGCCCATCATTGAATCTGCCCTCAACCCTAACGCTGTCTCGCGTGTCGGCGCAACAGGACTGTGGCAGTTCATGATAACCACAGGCAAACAATACGGCCTGAAGGTGAACACTCTGGTTGACGAACGCCGCGACCCGACAAAAGCATCATACGCGGCAGCACACTATCTCAGCGACCTCTACCGCATCTTCGGAGACTGGACACTCGTGATAGCGGCGTACAACGCCGGGCCGGAGAATATCAACAAGGCGATACACAGAGCCGGAGGCGCGAAAGACTATTGGCAGATATATCCTTACCTCCCTGCCGAGACAAGAGGATATGTGCCGGCTTTCATTGCCGCGAACTATATCATGAACTACTATTGCGAGCACAACATCTGCCCGATGGTGACCACTCTGCCCATAAAGACCGACACGGTGATGGTGAACAAGGACCTGCACCTGAGACAAGTGGCTGACGTGCTCAACGTGGACATCGAACAGCTAAGAGCCATCAACCCGCAGTATCGGAAGGATGTCATCAACGGATACGGAGAGCCATCGGCGCTGAGACTGCCGCAAGACATTGTCAACGCATTCATCGACAACGAAGATTCTATCTACGTATATCAGAAAGAGACACTGCTCCCGAAACGCGCAACAGTCGTTCTCGACGAGAGCGTCGTGGCATCAGTGACACGCTCTTCTGTCTCACGCTCTGGAAAAGCGACACGCTCAAAACGCGGCAAGGCATCACGACGGTCAAAGACAGTCACGATACGTCAGGGTGACACTCTGTCTGAAATCGCAAGACGCAACCACACTACCGTCGCGAAGCTTAAGAGACTGAACCGCATCTCCGGAAACAACATCAGGGCAGGGAAGAAAATCAAGGTGAGATAAACCACTCAACAGACATGTAAGAAACCCGGGAAAACGGAAGACTGAAACTGATACCTGACAGACTTCCTATACCTTATTATATATATATACAACATTATATATATACGACGCACGACATCATATCTTCGGCAGACGGCCGTCAGGAAAAAAGACAGACCGTCGCACTGTTTATGAAACAGGAAAGCCGGATGCCGTCCAGAAAAACAGGAGTTGTATATGGCAGACGATCTGAACAAGAACACACAGGACGACAAAATGGTTGACGATGCTTTTCGCCAACTCCTTGACTGTTATATCAATTCACCGCACAGACGCAAGGTGGATATCATAACAAAGGCATACAATTTCGCTTATCATGCCCATCGCGGCGTGCGACGGCTTTCAGGCGAGCCATATATCATGCACCCATTGGCTGTTGCTCTCATAGCATGCAAAGAGATGGGTCTTGGCTCGACAAGCATCTGTGCCGCCCTGCTCCACGATGTTGTTGAAGATACTGACTATACCGTTGACGACATCGAGAACATCTTCGGTCAGAAAGTGGCGCAGATTGTCGATGGACTGACAAAAATCTCTGGCGGAATCTTCGGCGACAAAGCGTCGGCGCAAGCTGAGAATTTCAAGAAACTGCTGCTCACGATGAGCGACGACATACGTGTCATCCTCATCAAGATATGCGACCGCCTGCACAATATGCGCACACTGGCTTCGCAACCTGCGAACAAGCAGTACAAGATTGCGGGCGAGACACTGTATATCTATGCCCCCCTCGCCAACCGCTTAGGACTCAATAAAATAAAGACCGAGCTTGAAGACCTCAGTTTCAGATACGAACACCCGGAAGAATACAGCAACATCTGCCGCAAGCTGAAATCGACTCAGGAGAAGCGCGACCAGCTGTTCGACGAGTTCACGACACCTATACGCGCCGCCCTCGACAAGATGGGGGTCAACTACGAGATAAAAGCCCGCGTCAAAAGCCCCTACTCTATCTGGAACAAGATGCGCAAGAAGCACGTCACCTTCGACGAGATATACGACATCCTCGCCGTGCGCATCATCTGCACTCCGCATGTCCGCGAAGAGGAAATCAACGAGTGTTTCCAGATTTACGTCGCCATAAGCCAGATTTACGAGGCTCATCCCGACCGTCTGCGCGACTGGCTGAACCATCCGAAAGCCAACGGCTATCAGGCTCTGCACGTCACGCTCATGTCGCACACTGGACGCTGGATAGAGGTACAGATACGTTCCGACCACATGGATGAGGTGGCAGAGCAGGGCTTCGCCGCACACTGGAAATACAAAGACGGCTCAAACACCTCGGAAGACGAGCGCGACAGAGAGCTCAACGACTGGCTGCGCACGATAAAAGAGATTCTCGACGACCCTCAGCCAGACGCCATGGATTTCCTGGATGCCATAAAACTGAATCTCTTCGCAAGCGAGATATTCGTCTTCACGCCAAAAGGCGACATCTTCACCATGCCGGCAGGATGCACCGCATTGGATTTCGCATACAACATACACACTTTTCTCGGCAGCCACTGCATCGGGGCGAAAGTGAACCACAAACTCGTGCCCCTAAGTCACAAGCTGCAGTCTGGCGATCAGGTGGAAATCCTTACATCCAAGGCGCAGCATATCTCGCCCGAATGGCTTAACTTCGTCTCCACCGCAAAAGCGAGAGGCAAGATACAGGCACAGCTAAACAAAGAGGAGAAAGAGACAAGACGCCAGGGCGAACAAATTCTCAGAGAATGGTTTGAGAAGCACGGCCTCGACATGACGACATCGTTCCTCGACAAGCTATGCGCCATGCAAGAGATCACGAAACACGAGAAGCTCTTCCTTGAGGTAGGGCGCAATAACGTGAAACTCACTGATGCCGTCATCAACGAACTCACAGGGAAGAAGTCCAGCCAGACAGAGAAAGTGTCATGGCGCAAGTTCGTTCCCTCGTTCATCAGCGGCGAAGGACGCAAGTCGAAAAAGGCGAAGAAACCCGAGACACCTATTTCTGCCGACCCTTCCGCCCTCTCCGGCACAATAATAGACAACGAGGGGAAATACAAGACGCTCAACACATTCAACAAAAAAGCGCCGGTCTTCGTCACAGAAGACAACATCTCGTATTTCGTCTTCGACAACTGCTGCAACGTCATACCAGGCGACGACGTGCTCGGATACATCAACGAGAAGGGACACATACACATCCATCAGCGCGACTGCAAGGTAGCCGTGAAGCTGAAATCAAGCTACGGCAACCGCATCATCGATGTCAGATGGGACATGCACAAGACGATGCTCTTCATCGCGAGCATACATGTCAGAGGCATCGACCGCATAGGGCTGCTGAATGATGTGACACACGTCTTCTCCTCAGAACTGCAGCTAAACATCCTGAAAGTGAACATCGACTGCATGGACGGAATCTTCGACGCACATTTCTCGTTCCGCACCCACGACAAAGAAGAGGTCGAGCACATCCTGCACATGCTGCGCGAGATTCCCGACCTTCAGGAAGCGGCACGCGAATGAGCCGTCCGGCACTCCTGCCGCCCTCTCCGTCGGTGTCTCTCCGTGAGATGCACCGTTCATCCCGGTTCATCACGACAGTATCCCCTCAGACACGAGCCGTTCTCCACACGCCCCGGCAGGCCTCTCCCCGACTCCCTCACGCCTCTGCAAACAGTCTGACAACACACACGACATACATTCCATACCCAAAACAAACATCAACGTCACACAACATGAAACGAATTCTTCTTCTGCTCTTCCTCTCCGTCACAGTGGCAGGAACAGTATCAGCGGCAAACAAATACGACAATCCCGACACGCTCTTCGTGTCACGCGACGGCACATGTGAGTTCCGCAACATCTCGGATGCCGTTGAGGTGTGCCGCGCCTTCATGGAGTATCACAAAGTCATCTTCGTGAAGAACGGCATCTACAAAGAGAAGCTCGAAGTGCCGACATGGCTCACCAACATTGAGATATGCGGAGAAGACCGCGACAAGACCATCATCACCTTCGACGACCACGCCAACATCCCCCTCGTTTCCACAGGCAAGCCGATGGGCACTTTCCGCACATACACAGTGAAGGTGACAGGCTCTGACATCACATTCAAGAACATCACCATCCGCAACAACTCAGCCCGTCTCGGCCAAGCCGTGGCTCTTCACGTCGAGGGCGACCGCTGCGCATTCGTCAACTGCCGCCTCCTCGGACATCAGGACACGATATACACCGGACGCGGCGGTGTACGTCAGTATTTCCGCGACTGCTATATCGAAGGCACGACAGACTTCATCTTCGGTCCGTCAACCGTATGGTTCGAGAACTGCGACATCGTCAATAAATCTGATTCGTATGTCACGGCGGCATCAACACCAAAAGACGTGGCATACGGATATGTCTTCAACAGATGCCGCATCAGATGCCTCGAAGGCGAGAGTGCGCTTGAGAGCAACAAGTCACAGCCCGTCACAAAATGCTATCTCGGACGTCCATGGCGTCCATACGCCTACACGCTCTTCATGAACTGCGACCTCGGGAAGCATATACTTGCCAAGGGATGGCACAACTGGGGCAACCCTCAGAACGAGCAGACGGCACGCTATTTCGAATACAACAACACCGGCGACGGAGCCTCGACAGAAGGCAGGGTGCCGTGGGCACGCCAGCTTACTTCGCGCGAAGCACGCCAGATAACCCCAGCGGCAGTCTTTGGAGGCGACACCGCATGGCTTCCATAACATCCGCGGCATGACGACTCCCGATTTTCTGCCACCTCTTTGGAATGGCGGTTACACACGGGCATGGGCAGCAAACTTCCTACTCTATTTCGCTTTCATGCTCATCGTGCCCATCCTGCCTATCTATCTCAGCGACACATACGGTGCAGGGAAACACACGATAGGCATCGTGCTCTCGGGCTACACCGTCAGCATCATGCTCATCCGCCCTTTCAGCGGATATCTCGTTGACTGCTTCGACCGTCGCCGCATCCTGCTCCTGTTCTACGGCATGGCATTCCTGTTCTGCGGCCTGTATCTTATAGGCGGCTCGCTGATTGTCTTTGCCGTTATCCGCACGCTGCACGGAGCGCCTTTCGGAGCCACCGTGATAGCCAACAGCACAGTGGCGATCGACGCCCTGCATCCTTCGCGACGCGCTGAAGGCATAGGCTACTACGGTCTTTCAAACAACCTCGCCACAGCGTTGAGCCCCTCGGCTGGCATTCTCGTCTATGAGTTGACGGGCAATTTCAACATCCTCTTCCTGCTCTCGATGGCAGCGGCAGGAGCCGGTTATGCCATCGCCTCGGGCATCAGCCTCCGCCCTCGTCAGCCAGTGAAACGCGAAGCTCTCTCGTTCGACCGTTTCTTCCTCGTCGCCGGATGGCGGCAGGCAGTCATCATCTGCTGCTTCGGCCTCAGCTACGGCGTTCTCTCCACCTATCTCGCCATCTACGGCAAGGAGCGTCTCGGCATCACAGGCGGCACAGGGCTGTATTTCATGATTCTCTCCATAGGTCTCATGCTCTCACGTCTGCAGGGAGGTAAAGCTCTTAAAGCAGGCAGAGTGTCGCACAATGCGGCAATGGGAGTTTCCGTGTCCGTCTTCGGATATATCCTCTTCGCCGCCGTCCCAGACCTTTGGGCATACTACGCCTCGGCACTTATCATCGGCTTGGGCAACGGCCATATGTTCCCCGCCGTGCAGACGATGTTCATCAACCTCGCGCCCAACAACCGCCGCGGCACTGCAAACTCCACGCTCTACACGGGCTGGGATGCAGGCGTAGGCCTCGGCGTCTTCTTCGGCGGCATCCTTGCCGAACTCTACGGCTACAGCTACGCCTTTGCCATGGGAGCCGCCGTCAATCTCCTCGGGGTGATATTCTTCTTCACCCATGTCCGCCCCGCATACGAGCGCGACAAGCTGAGATAGCCTCCTCCCGTACGTGCGCCATCCTTTTCACGTCCATCCATACAGAAATCACCAAACCGTCAATATATGGCACTCAACACCAACAAGAACCTGAAGCTCTACTATTCAATCAAAGAAGTTTCGCAGATGTTCAACGTCTCAGAGAGCCTTCTGCGCTATTGGGAGACAGAGTTCCCGACGCTTCGTCCCAAGACGACATCAAACAAGGTGCGCCAATACAGCGATGCCGACATCCGGCAAGTGCGCAACATCTACAACCTCGTCAAAGTGAGAGGATTCAAGATTGCCGCCGCCCGTAAGATCATCAGCAAGAACCCCACGACAATCGACCGCAGTTCTGACGTGCTGAGCACGCTTCTCTCCATCCGCGACCAGCTCAAGGACATGAAGAAACAGTTAGAGCGATTGTCATGAAGCTTCCTGAAGCATCTGCCCCATCCCTTTGGCGACAAAGATAATAGCCACGCCCCGCATCAAAGTCTCAATACATAGAGAGACATTATGCGGCGGAATGACTTGTTGTGCCATGCAAAGATAAGGACAAAGACAAAACGAAAAACGAAACGAAAACAAAAAACAAAAATACATTCTATGATGACAGCAAATGAAATACGCGACTCGTTCAAGAAATATTTCGAGTCGAAAGGCCACGCCATTGTACCCAGTGCGCCAATGGTTGTAAAAGACGACCCCACGTTGATGTTCACCAATGCGGGCATGAACCAATGGAAAGACATCATCCTCGGCACACGCGACCCTGAACCGCGCCGTCGCGCCGATTCGCAGAAATGCCTCCGTGTGTCTGGCAAACATAACGACCTTGAAGAAGTAGGTCACGACACCTACCATCACACCATGTTCGAGATGCTGGGCAACTGGTCTTTCGGCGACTATTTCAAAGAAGGAGCGATAGACATGGCATGGGAGTATCTCGTTGACGTGCTGAAGCTTGACCCTGCCGACCTCTACGTCACAGTCTTCGAAGGCGATGCCGAAGAAGGCCTCTCGCGCGACGACGAGGCAGAGAGCTACTGGCTGAAGCACGTCCCCGCCGACCATATCATCAACGGCAACAAACACGACAATTTCTGGGAGATGGGCGACACCGGTCCCTGCGGCCCCTGCTCTGAGATACATCTTGACAGCCGCACCGCCGAAGAGAAAGCCCTCGTCCCCGGGCGCGAGCTTGTCAACAAGGACGACCCTCAGGTGATAGAAATCTGGAACATCGTCTTCATGCAGTACAACCGCAAGGCAGACGCCAGCCTCGAACCTCTTTCGATGAATGTCATCGACACCGGCATGGGCTTCGAGCGTCTCGTACGCGCCATGCAGGGCAAGCACTCCAACTACGACACCGATGTCTTCCAGCCCATCATCAAAGAGATTTCACGCCTTTCGGGCATGAATTACGGCGAGAAAGAAGAGACGGATGTCGCCATGCGCGTCATCGCCGACCACCTGCGTGCCGTTGCTTTCTCCATCGCCGACGGCCAGCTGCCGTCCAATGCCAAGGCGGGCTATGTCATCCGCCGCATCCTGCGCCGCGCCGTCCGCTACGCCTACACCTTCCTCAACCAGAAAGAAGCATTCATCTACAAGCTCCTCCCCGTTCTCATCGCCGAGATGGGTCCCTCATATCCCGAGCTGCCCGCCCAGCGCCAGCTGATAGGCAAAGTGATGAAAGAAGAGGAGGATTCATTCCTGCGCACTCTCGACAAAGGCATCGCCATGCTCTCTGACGCCATCAACGAACTGCAGTCTGCCGGCTCAACCGTCCTTGATGGTGCCCGCGCTTTCCGCCTCTTCGACACCTTCGGCTTCCCCCTCGACCTTACGGAGCTCATCTGCCGCGAGGCAGGCATCACAGTTGATGAAGCTTCATTCAATGTTCAGATGGAGGCACAGAAAGCCCGCGCCCGCAATGCCGCGCAGGTAGAGAACGGCGACTGGATTGCCGTAGGCGATGCCGACATCAACCAGGAGCAGCGTTTCGTAGGCTACGACTACAGCGAACACACCTGCCGCATCATCCGCTACCGCATGGTGCGCCAGAAGAAGAAGACCTACTACGAGCTTGTCCTCGACAACACGCCGTTCTACGGAGAGATGGGCGGACAGGTCGGCGACACCGGCGTGCTGGTCAACGGCAACGAGACCGTCAACATCATCGACACGAAGCGCGAGAACGGACAGAGCATACACATCGTCACCGCCCTGCCTTCTGACA
The DNA here is from genome assembly GCA_945788485.1 of uncultured bacterium. GTDB lineage: Bacteria > Bacteroidota > Bacteroidia > Bacteroidales > Bacteroidaceae > Prevotella. Next base: position 20,595 of record CALZMB010000004.1, read on the forward strand.
TCGAGGCAGAGTTCATGGCTTGCGTCGATACCGACAATCGCGAGGCGAGCGCAGCCAACCACACCGCCACCCACCTCCTCGACTACGCGCTGAAGCAGGTTCTCGGCGACCATGTGGAGCAGAAAGGCTCGTACGTCTCGCCCGACACGCTGCGTTTCGACTTCTCACATTTCGAGAAAGTCACCGACGAACAGCTGCGTGAGGTGGAGCGTCTCGTCAACAGCATGATACGCCAGGACATCCACATCGACGAACACCGCGACATGCCGATAGCCGACGCAAAGGAGCTGGGTGCCATCGCACTCTTCGGCGAGAAATACGGCGACCGTGTGCGCGTCATCAAGTTCGGTCCTTCCGTTGAGTTCTGCGGCGGCATACACGCCACATCCACCGGCCGCATCGGCATGTTCAAGATTCTCTCCGAGGCAAGTGTAGCGGCTGGCATCAGACGCATTGAGGCATCTACGGGCAAGAACTGGGAGGAGCGCACCTACGAGCTTGAAGACAGCATGCGCGCCCTGCGCTCTCTCTTCAACAACGCCAAGGACCTGCAAGGCACCATAGAGAAGTTCCTCAACGAGAACGCCGACCTCAAGAAGCAGGTAGAGGAATTCCGGCAGCAGCAGGTAGAGCGTCTGAAGAAAGACCTCATTTCAAAAGCGGTAAAGAAAGGCGAGATGACCATCGTCAAAGCCGTTGTCATGCTCGATGCCGCCCGGGCAAAAGACCTCGTCTTCAAAATCCGCGAGGCCATCCCCGAGAAGCTCATCTGTGTAGTGGGCGCGACAAGCCAAGGCCGTCCATCGCTCAACGTGATGCTCTCGGAAGACCTTGTGGCAGAAGGCCTCAATGCAGGCAAGCTCGTGCGTGAGGCAGCCAAGCTCATACAGGGCGGCGGCGGCGGACAGCCGCACTTCGCCCAGGCTGGCGGCAAGAACGTTGACGGCATCAAGGCAGCTGTTGACAAGGTCGTAGAACTCATCAAAGAATAAAGAGGCGGGCAAAGTCCGTCTTGGGCTTTCAGCATTCCCGTCAGGCGACAGACCGAAGCAATGAGGTCTGTCCCTGACTTTTTGTTTCGCAGA
>CALZMB010000005.1 GCA_945788485.1 uncultured bacterium
GTTACGAGGTCTGAGGTGGGGTAGTAGTACTCTATCTCTTCGTTTCCCGGGTTGTTGATGCCGTCGAAGAGAGAGATAGGCCACAGCCATGACGAGAACCATGTGTCGAGCGCGTCCTCGTCGCGTGTCAGCATATCAGCGGTCACTGCAGGGTCGATGGCTTGCGCTTTCTTCAGCGCCTCTTCTTCTGTGAGAGCGACAACATAGCGTTCTTCGCCGTCTTCTGTCTCCGGGAGGAAATATGCCGGAATGCGGTGTCCCCACCACAGCTGGCGTGAGATGCACCAGTCTTGTATGTTCTCTAACCAGTTCTTGTATGTCGTGACATACTTCTGAGGATAGAACTTCAGTTCGCCGTTCAGCACTGGCGGCAATGCGATGTCTGCCATGTGCTGCATCGAGAGGAACCACTGTTTGCATAGACGCGGCTCTACCGCCGTGTCCTGGTTGCGCTCAGAATATCCCACCTTGTTGTCATAGTCCTCGATATGGTCCATCAGCCCAGCCTCGGCGAGGTCGATGGCAATCTGCTTGCGCACCTCCATGCGGTCTTGTCCGACATACAGCCCGGCAGCCTCAGAGAGTGTGCCGTCAGGGTTGAAGATGTCGATGGTCTCAAGGTTGTGTGTCTTGCCGAGGGCATAGTCGTTTACGTCATGCGCGGGAGTGACTTTCAGACAGCCTGTTCCGAATTCTATGTCAACATATCTGTCTTCGATGACAGGCACCACTCTGCCCACGAGCGGCACGATGACCTTGTGTCCCTTCAGCCATTGGTTCTTCACATCCTTCGGGTTGATGCACATCGCCGTGTCGCCCATTATCGTTTCGGGACGTGTCGTAGCCACTACGGCGTAGTAGCCCTTCTCGTCCTTGTGATACACCTCGCCCTCTTCGCCTGTCAGCACGACGGGGTTGGTGTCAGCGTCAGCGACATAATATTTCAGATGATAGAGCTTTGACTTCTCTTCTCTGTATATCACCTCTTCGGTAGAGAGCACGGTTTGCGCTTTCGGGTCCCAGTTCACCATGCGCAGGCCCCTGTAGATATATCCCTTGTCGTAGAGGTCAACAAAGACTTTCAGCACGGATTCTGAGCGTTTCTCGTCCATAGTGAATGCCGTACGGTCCCAGTCGCACGATGCGCCGAGTTTGCGCAGCTGCTTCAGGATGATGCCTCCATGCTCCTCTGTCCATGCCCATGCGTGTTTCAGGAATTCCTCGCGTGTGAGGTCGCGTTTCTTTATCCCCTGTTCTGCCAAGCGGTTCACCACCTTTGCCTCGGTCGCTATCGACGCATGGTCGGTGCCGGGCACCCAGCAAGCGTTCTTCCCGTCAAGGCGGGCTTTGCGGATGAGGATGTCCTGGATTGTGTTGTTCAGCATGTGACCCATGTGCAGCACGCCCGTCACGTTAGGTGGCGGAATGACAATAGTATAGGGTTCTCTACTGTCGGGCTTGCTTGCAAAGAGCTTGTGCTCTGTCCAATATTCGTACCATTTCGATTCGACCGCCTTCGGGTCGTAATTCTTTGCTAATTCCATATAATAATGATTTCTTATTTGCTTTTTCCGTGCAAAATTACATAATTTTCTTTAGAAAATAGGCATATTATACAAATAATTTGTACTTTTGCAGAATAAAAAACATAATCATGCATACAAAAGAAGAAAAACTTGCCGCTTTTGGCAGATTGCTCGATGTCCTCGACAATCTCCGCGAGAAATGCCCTTGGGACAGGAAACAGACAAACATGTCGCTCCGTCCCCATACTATTGAAGAAGCCTACGAGCTTTGCGACGCTCTGATAAAAGACGATAAGAAAGAGATTTGCAAGGAGTTGGGCGATGTCATGGAACATGTCCTGTTCTATAGCATCATCGGGTCGGAGAAGGGTGATTTCGATATTGCCGACGTCTGCAACGCTGAGGCGGAGAAACTCATTTTCAGACACCCGCATATCTATGGCGAACAGCATGCCGACACCAGCGACGATGTCAGCGCGTTGTGGGAAAAGGTGAAGCAGAAAGAAAAGGACGGCAACAAATCTGTCCTCTCCGGTGTGCCCGAATCCTTGCCCTCGCTCATCAAGGCCTACCGCATACAGGACAAAGCCCGCAACGTGGGCTTCGACTGGGACGAACGCACACAGGTGTGGGACAAGGTGTACGAAGAGATTGGCGAACTGAAGGCCGAGTTAGAGAAAGGAGACAAAGAACGTTCGCTGAAAGAGCTGGGCGATTTCATCTTCTCTGTCGTGAACGCAGCACGCCTTTATCATCTCAATCCTGACACGGCTCTCGAACTCACCAACCGCAAATTCACCAACCGTTTCAATTTCATCGAGCGGAAAGCGAAGGAGCAAGGAAAAGACATGTCAGACATGACGCTCAGCGAGATGGACGAACTGTGGGAACTGGCTAAGGCAGAGCAACATGATGCCTGACTTGATGTGTTGAGCACACAACTCGTCAACTAAAAACTATCAACTCGTCAACTAAAAACTATCAACTTGTCAACTAAAAACTATCAACTCGTCAACTTGTTAACTTGTTTACTCGTCAACTAAATAAAAAACTATGAACAGAAAAACATACCCTCTCATCTTTGCCGCCTTGCTGCTTCTCGGCATCACTGCGTGTAAACAGCAGAAGACAGACAAGCCGCAGACATTAGAAGACACGACGGAGGTGGCTGACCCGGACACCACCATCTACGGACGCTGCGGCGACGAGACAACGATGCATGTGCTGCAACTTGTCACCGACGAAGGAACCACGATGTCGTTTCTCGTCGATGTCGATGATTCTGAGACACAGACAGTGAAGGGCGGCATGCTTGCCGGAGACCGCTTTGCCGTCACTGCACGCGTCGTTGACGGCGACACCATCGCTGTGAAAGCCATCAACCTCAATACGTTGCAAGGCAAATGGATGAGCATCGACCGTAACTTCGAGATTGTGGACGGCGGAGAGGTGATATCCGCTATACACACCGAGACAAACCCTTACACCTTCTGGAAGATTCATAATGGCTCGCTCCTGCTCGGAGCAGACACGTTCGACATCATCACACTCGGTGCTGACAGCCTCGAACTGGAGAACAACCGCGGCATCTTCGTCTATAAACGTCAAACAGCACAATAATGGAACCGTTCAAAGTCACTGTCCTCGGATGCGGCTCGGCTACACCAACGCTCAGACATTTCCCCTCGTCGCAGACCGTAGAGGTGCGGGGGAAGCTCTTCATGATTGACTGTGCCGAGGGGACGCAGCTGCAGATACGCAAGACACGTCTCGCTTTCTCAAGGCTACAGGCTGTCTTCATCTCGCATATCCATGGAGACCACTGCCTCGGGCTGATTGGCATGATCTCGACATTCGGCTTGCTCGGCAGGACGGTGCCCCTGCATGTCTATGCGCCGCAGGCGTTGCATGAGATTCTCGACATACAGATACGCACCTTCTGCAACGACCTCAGCTATGATGTCGTGTTCCATGAGATAGACACACGCAAGGCTGCCGTGATTTACGAAGACCGCAGCCTCACCGTCGAGACGATACCTCTGAAACACCGTGTGCCGTGTGCCGGCTTCCTTTTCCGTGAGAAACCCACTCTCCCGCATATACGCCGCGACATGATAGACTTCTACCATATCCCCGTCTGCTACATACAGCTCATAAAGTCCGGCGCCGACTGGCATACACCCGACGGTGATGTCATCCCCAACAGCCGCCTTGTATTGCCTGCCGACAAGCCGCGCTCGTATGCCTATTGCTCAGATACGGCTTATCTGCCTGAATTGCACAAGCAAATTGCGGGTGTCTCCCTCCTCTACCATGAAGCCACATACGCAAAGGATATGATAAAGCAGGCAGAGAAATATCTCCACTCGACGGCAGAGCAGGCGGCGACAGTGGCAAAGCAGGCTTCTGCCGGACAGCTGCTGATAGGGCATTTCAGCTCGCGCTACAACGATGAAACTGTCCTGCTTAAAGAAGCTCAGGAGATATTCCCCAACACATCTCTCGCAAACGAGATGATGATCGTCGATGTGATTTGATTCGCAAGTTATGAACTTGCCATAGTCGAAAAGTTGACAATCAAACAGGTTGATAGGATATAAGTGGTGAGTATTGGGACGCCAATACAAAAAACTTATATCCTATCAACCTGTTTGCTTGTCAACTAAATACTATCAACTTGTTTTTTCGCAAGCTCAAGGAGATTTGTCCTCTGGACCCACTGACTGAAGGGAGGTAAACTCCTTGTCAACTAAAAACTATCAACTCGTCAACTAAAAACTATCAACTTGTTAACTTGTCAACTCGTTAACTTGTCAACTAAATACTATCAACTCGTTAACTGGTCAACTAAAAAGAATCAACCCACCTAAGCCAATTCATACATCTTTATCTCGTTCATCCCGTCGATGTATTCTTTTCGCAGCGCGAATGCCTTCTTCCATTTCTCGTTGCGCATGACATCATTAAGGCTCACGTCGCATTTCCACGGATGCATGTTCTCAAGATGCGAGTATAGCTTGCCTAATGTCATCACCTCGACGCTCTCAATAGGCAGGTAAGCCCTCTCGTCTTCTTCCTTTGTCATGACAGCGGCTATGAGATTGGCTTCTGCAAGTGTGCCAAGCACCGTCTCGACAATGCGCCGGTGAGCCTTCGTCAGCCGGCACAACTCTGATGTCGTATATGGCTTGTAGCCGTCTTTCATCCTTTTGCAGATATGGCTCAGCACCATCGCGCACATCATGAAGCGGTAGCGTTGTGATATGCTGGACACTTTCTGAGCGCACAGCAGATAGTCGAAGTTCTGGATGACGTACGACAGCTCCGCGCCGATGAGGATGATTATCCAGGTGAACTGTATCCACAGCATGAAGAGCGGCAGGGCGGCGAACGAGCCGTAGATGGCATTGTAGCCCGACACCCACATCTGCGAGTGGATATAGAAATATTGCAGCACCTGCATGCACAATGTGGCGATGAAGGCTGGCGCAAGGGCGTTGCGCCATCTCACCCTCGTATTCGGCATGAAGGTGTAGAGCACGGAGAAGATGCCTGTCATGATGATGGTGGGCATGATGTCGATGCTCAGTTTCAGCAGCGGGCCGATGACATATTCTTCTCTCACTATCTTCGACACGGATGCCATCCAGAGCGTCACGCCGGAGTTGACGATAATCATGATGGGCAGCATGAAGAACATCGCCATGAAATCGGTGAAGGTCCTTGTCAACGAACGCTGGGTGTCTGCCTCCCATATATCGTTGAAGACATGCTCGATGTTGCGCGTCAGCATTGTCACGGTCCAGAGCATGAATACGAGACCGAAGCCGAACACTATGCCGCTCTTCGTGTGTATGAGATATGAGTTGACAAAGCCGATGATGACTTCCACCACCTGCGGCTGACTGTCAAGGGCTGAGCGGAACCACGCCTCGATGTATTTGTTGTAGCCGAAACCTCGCGCAATGGCGAAAATCACCGCTACGACGGGCACGGTGGCGAGGAGTGTGGAGTATGTCAGCTGTGATGCCGATTCCATGACCCTCTTGTTCATGAAATCCGCCCAAAGGACTTGCGTGATGCTTCTGATCTTCTCTTTCTTCCCTTTGAAAAATGCGTGGAGTTGTGCGATGTTTTTCATGCGAAAGGTGTTTAGGCTGTCACGTTCGTGTGTTCAAGGAGGGTTCTATTAATGCCCACCGTCAAATTATGAATATTCAAGGGTTAACGTTTTGCCATCTTTTGGATTCTTTTTGGGCCAAATTGCAAGTCGCTTCGGTCACGTAGCCCGCTACGCTCTCTCTACAACTTTCAATTTGTCCTCAAAAACAATCTCAAAATCTGACAAAGCGCATTTATAGAACCCACCTCAAAAAAAATAGGGCAGTGTTCCTGTAAGCCGGGTTCTGTATCTTCTTGCAGTAAACATTGTTATGCTCACACATGACGATGCCTGTCATTTATCTAATCTGTATGTCGCCACACAGCTCAAGCGTTCTACCCTCTGCCTCGGGCGAGCAACCCTCAAACAGCAGTTTACATGAACTTGCAGCTCCCAAGATGCACAGCCGTCATGTCGCCATGGCGCTGGTGGGCTCTTACCCCGCCTTCTCACCCTTGCCCCGCCGGGGCGGGGCGGTTGTTTTCTTCTGCATTACTCACCCCTCGCGGAGTGCTACTATATTAGGTAGTGGGATGCTCTGTGCTGCCCGGACTTTCCTCTGACATCATCAGATGCCAGCGACAGGCCGGAACACTGCCTCTTTGTCTCTTGCTCGTGAGAAGACGCTATTCCGTCATCTCGCCTCCAACATACAGTCGTGTCATCTCCGGCATGCCGTTCGTGCGCACCGTGATGCTCTTCTTGAATTTCCCAGGGAATTTCCCGGCTCCGTTGTATGTTACCTTCAGCTCGCCCTTCTCGCCCGGCTGAATAGGCTGTTTCGTGTATGAAGGCACGGTGCATCCGCAGCTTGCCACTGCCTGTGTGATGACCAACGGCTTGTCGCCGGTGTTGAAGAATGTGAATACGCATACCTGCACGCCGTCCTTTGCTGAGAAAGTGCCGTAGTCGTGCTCAAACTTGTCAAACTTTATCTTTGCTCCTGCCGAGGCTGACAGAACCACGCAGACAAGCATCAATGCTGTGAATAGTATTCTCTTCATGAGTTAGTGGTTTTTTGTGCGGATAATCCGCACGGATGATACAATGTCGTTTCAGCGGAATCAGGGCTGTCTCTTCTCCCTGCTCTCTTATCCCAAGTATTTCATCAGGATGCGCGCGTTGCCGCTCTCGCGCAGCTTGGCTATCGACTTCTCGCGTATCTGACGCACACGCTCTCTTGTCAAGCCGAGCTGGTCGCCAATCTCCTCCAGACCTTTCTCGTGACAGCCTATGCCGTAACATTCGCGGATGATGGTTATCTCACGGTCTTTCAGAACTTTGCTCAGCACGTTGTTCAGCTCCATCGCCATCGATTCGTGGTCAACCTGACGGTCGGTGCGCGAATCGTCGCCTGATGCCATCACGTCGAGCATACAGTTGTCTTCGCCGTCCTGGAACGGCGCGTCGATAGAGACGTGATGCCCATCAGCCATGAGGCTCTGGCCAATCTTCTCCTCGTCAATCTGTGTCACTTCAGACAGCTCTGACACCGAAGGGTGACGCTGGTTCTCCTGCTCGAATTTGTTGATTTCGTGGTTTATCTTGTTCAGCGAGCCAACCTGGTTGAGAGGCAGGCGCACGATGCGGCTCTGCTCTGCGATGGCCTGGAGGATAGACTGCCTGATCCACCATACAGCATACGAGATGAATTTGAAGCCGCGTGTCTCGTCAAACTTCTGTGCGGCTTTGATAAGCCCGATGTTTCCCTCGTCGATGAGGTCGGTAAGGGTGAGACCCTGATGTTGATACTGTTTTGCCACAGACACCACAAATCGCAGGTTGGCTGTCACGAGCTTCTCTTTTGCACGCTCGCCCTCAATGCCACCCTTACGAATCTTCTGTGCCAACTCTATCTCTTCATCTATCGAGATAAGCGGTGCGCGACCAATCTCAACGAGGTATTTGTCAAGTGCCTCGCTCGAACGGTTCGTAATACTTTTCTGGATTTTTAATTGTCTCATTTATTTCTTGTGTTAGCCTTACTTATTTCCCCTTTTAGTTGGGTTTGCAGAAAACTGTGCAAAGTTATAAAAAATATTTCATATAATAATGTGTGACACCTGCGGGTTAATCATAATTAACTAAATTTACGCTTACATAACCCTTTTTTTGCTCTTCAGCGAATGTGTGTTGTCACAAGGAAATGTTTTCTGTGTTTCATTCTGTATATGCTTCTGTTACTTCTTTCCGCTCGGCAGGTCTTCCTCCTGACCCAATGCCCCGCCTTAATCAACATACCATGTCTCATGCTAAAATAGTATCAGACGCTGCCAGAAAAAGGCGCGTATGATACCATTTTGACATGGAAAAAACGCCGTAAAACCCATCGCGTCTTCCTGACATCGGTTTTACGGCGTTTTCTCGTTATTTTCTTTTGTGTTATGTATGTTCTTGATTCTCAATAAGCTACATGATTTTCTGAATTACAGTCTTGTCTTTTTGTTGTCAAAAACCATGCAAAACATTTCCAATATAGTCAATCTTGCATCGTCATCAAGTCAATATTGCAGGCTCACAAAGTCAATCTTGCAGCCTAATATTGACTATTTTGCCTCTCAAAACACTCAAAAAAGCACTGTGAACGGCAATAAACGGCATCGCAAACCGCATTTCCTTGTTGGATGACACGATTTTTCATGAGTTCGCAAGTGTGCAAGAAAGTGTCAGCCGCTGTGTGCAATGATATTATTATTGTAGGATTTGATTCTTTTTCTCCTTTGTTATGTTGGCTCAAAGGGAAATAATTGTAAGGCCGCCAAATATTAGCCCCCAACTTTTTAGGGCACTATGGAAATCCTGTGTCAACTGGAAAAACAAAAACAGAAATAAACCTATTCAGTTGACAAGTTGACGAGTTGACAAGTTGACGAGTTGATATTTTTTATTTCTGTTTATGAGTTTTTTTTCACGACAACATAGACAACAACGACAACATTGATGCCGGCTAACTGCGTCCGTGATAAATCACGGCAACAGTGACAACACTTGAGGCACAGAGGGTGTACAATGTAGTTTTTTTAGTTAACAAGTAAAACAAGTTGACGAGTTGAATGTACTGTGAACTAAAAATCACCATCATTGTGGAACTTTTATTTCTCACACCTGCTAATCAGTTCCAGCATCATGTTTCCTGCCACGAATCTCCATCTTGCTGAAGAGTGGGGCAGGGGAGAGTATTCAAACCCTTTCAGCTCGCTTTTCCGCCTCAGCTCCTCTTCTGTTTTGCTCACCACCCTCTCGTCTTCGTAGTTGCCCGGGCATGGGGCGATCACAAGCAGTCGTCCCTCAGCGCAGGCTTTGTTGTATATGCCGCCCGGGAGGAAATGCCTCTCCATGTCGCTGCCTCGTGCCGGGAAACCGTTGTGCATCATCACCACCAACGTCAGTCCTCCCTGCCTCACTTCTCTTGCCGCCATTCTCTCGCCTTTGCTTATCGGCGCGACGTAGATGACGGTGCCGGTCTTCGCCATCCTTGTCACGTTCTTCACCTCTTGGGCTATCTGTTCGTCAGACAGTTTTCGCGACAGGGCGACGACGTGACGGTCGGGATAGTCGAGGATGCGCGTTTTCCCCATAGCATGGAAAGAGAGGCCGTTGAACTCTATCTTGCGGACGGTGACGTACATATACGGGTCTGCCATCCGCAGCATCTCGTTCTTCGGGTTGGCTTGGAGATAATTCTTTGTGTCTTTCAGCTGTTCTGCGAACGACAGCACCTTCACACTCGGTTTCCCGAAAAGGCTGCCGCTTCCGTATCCCGCGCTTTGGCTGTCATCTTCTGCCGCCATTCCGTATTCAATGTCATCTTCGCTGTCATTCAAGTTGTTGCATGTCTTTTCTGTGTGTTTTTCTTTATTGTGTGTGGCAGCATCCAGTTCTTCTGCCCTCATGCCGCAAATCCTTGCAAACTCGTTTGCCACAGCCTTTATGTTATGCTTGAAACTGTCCAAGCACCACACTAAGGCATGGAAATGGTCGGGCATAATCTGTTTCGACACGACGAACATTCCGCCGTATCTCTCTCTCAGGCTGTCAAACAGCCTTGCCACTTCGTGTCCAAGTTCTGTTTCTTCTGTGATGGCTTCGAAATCCGTGTCGTCAAGGCGGCGTCCTTCTTTCAGCCTGCATAATTGTTTCTCCTTTCCCTTCACTCTAAAAGTAAGGAGATACACTCCGCCGCCGTTATATAGTTCCTCGTCTGTCTTGTCTGGAAAAATCATTTCTCGGTCTTTCTTGGTATAAAAATTATCTATGTCAACTCGTCAACTAAAAGGTATCAACTTGTCAACTAAAAAGCATTAACTTGTCAACTAAATAGTATCAACTTGTCAACTTGTTTACTTGTTTACTCGTCAACTAAATAGTATCAACTCGTCAACTTGTTTACTTGTCAACTAAAGAAAAGTATTCGTTCTCGAAATTAGGCGTGAAGACACCCTTGCCCATGTTGTCCCTCAGCTCTTTTGCGGTCCAGAATCTCCCGCCGTTCAGTTCTTCCTCGTTGGGTTTCACCTCACCGTCATAGACTGTAGAGAAGACGAACACCAGCTCGCGTTCTCTCCCGCTTTTGAAGAGATAGAATCCGTGGAAGACAGGCTTGAAATCTTCTATGCCCAGCTCTTCCCTCACTTCCCGTCTGAGAGCTTTCTTTATCGGACTGTTCTCTGCAGGCTCTTCCCTGTTGTCGTCAGACGGCGCGAAGAGAGATGCCAGCAGCGTGCCGTCGTCGCCAAAACACTCGTCGTAGTCTATATGTCCCCCTACGGCGGTGTCCCATTTCCCGGGTTGTATGTCTTTCCATTCGGGACGTTGCTGCAAATACAGCTCGCCCTTTGTGTTGAAGACATGGAGATGCACCACGGGGTGGATATGCCCTCCGCCGCCATGAGCCTCCTTGCGTGTGATGTGTCCTTTGATATACCCTTTGTCGTCGATCAGCGGAAAGAGTTCGTCTTTGTTGTCTCCCATTTTCTTTACAGTCTTATAACGAAAACTTTATGCGTGTTGAATATATCTTTGATGTCTAAGGGGTTATCTTTGAATATGCCATAGATTGTAGAACCGCTGCCGGACATCAGCGCGAACTCCGCGCCGCATTCGTACAGTTTCTCTTTTATCTCCCTCAGTACCGGGAAGGTCTTGAACACTGGCTCCTCGAAGTCGTTCGTCAGTCTGCCGCGCCATTCCTTAACAGGCAGTTTCACCACGTCGGCGCAGCACTCTTCCGGTTTCTTCGGGGTGATGGCTCTGTATGCCGCCGCCGTAGATACCGCCACGTCGGGTTTCACCAGCACGATATAATATCCCTTCATGGGATTCATGCGTCTGTCCACAGGCCGCAGCTTTTCTCCTATCCCCGTCGCGAACGCCGGTTCTGACGTGATGAAGAAAGGACAGTCTGCCCCAAGCTTTGCGGCATAACGCTCCATCTCAGGTATGCCCATGTTCAGGCGGAACCGCTCGTCGAGCAGGCGTATCATCGCGGCCGCGTCGCTCGACCCTCCGCCCAGGCCCGCTTCTGACGGGATGTTCTTTATCAGATGAGCATGGACGCGCGGGATGTCGAAATCTTTGCGTACGATGTTGTATGCGCGCACCACGAGATTCTCCTGCTCTTCACACATCTCGCAGTGTGCAAGCCTGCCGTCAATGTTCGTCTTCACAAGCAGGTCGCAGTCCACGTCAGAGGGGAAATTCTTGTCCATCAGCTTCACCTCAAGCGCGTCGCACAATGGCACGGGGTAGAACACTGTCTCGATGTCATGGTATCCGTCGCTGCGACGATTCACGACATTCAGGCCGAGATTGATTTTGCAACAAGGAAAAGTAATCATAGCTTTGTATTGTTGTTATGCACACCAACTGTTTTGCCGAGGCCCTAAACTGTTGCGTGCCGATTTTTCTACGCAAAGTTACTTATTATTTTCGTATGTGACAAATAATAATATGGAATATTTTTTGAAATTGAAAATAATTTGCTTAACTTTGCAGCCGTTTAGCCTCAGTAAGTAGGTGTGCATAATTATTTTACAATGATTGTATTGGATAGTGATGCAGTATCAATATGTGATATAAAGGAGTGTAGCGACTCCTACTCGACTGTTATCATGTGCTGATAATGCGCAGCAGGCATTTCAAGGATTATATAAATAATTATGCACACCTACTTACAATCAGTGTTTCCCCTATATAATAAGGCAGGCGTACATTAATATATATATCCATCCACGACATGAGACCTCAGAATCCTACCAACCGCCGCAGCGCAAAACCTGCGCCCATCGACACCACATACGGCCATCTGCCGCCGCAGGCCACCGAGATAGAGCAAGTCGTTCTCGGAGCCTTGCTCATCGACACCGAGGCTTTCGGCCTCGTCAGCGAGACGCTCCATCCCGAGACATTCTACGACCCGCGCCATGAGAAAATCTTCCAGGCCATCCAGAACCTGAACATGAGCGAGCGGCCTGCCGACATTCTCACCGTCAGCCAGGAGCTGCGCAAGATGGGCGAACTGGAGAAGGCGGGAGGGATGCCGTATCTCATCGAACTGTCGTCGATGGTCTCCTCGTCTGCCAATGTGGAATACCACAGCCGCATCCTCGCCCAGAAGTCGATGGCGCGCCAGCTCATCACATACGCCAGCAACATTGAGACGAAGGCGTTCGACGAGACTGTCGATACCGACGAACTGATTCAGGAGGCAGAAGGTGCCCTCTTCGAACTCTCGCAGAAGAACATGAAGCAGGACTACACCCAAATCGACCCGGTGGTGAAGAAAGCCTACGAGATTCTGCAGAAAGCGGCCGCGCAGTCGGGCGGCCTCACCGGCATACCGTCAGGCCTTGACGACCTCGATGCCGTCACATCTGGATGGCAGCCATCTGACCTCGTCATCATCGCCGGACGACCTGCCATGGGAAAGACATCCTACGCCCTCTCTGTCGCGAAGAACATAGCGGTAGATTATCGCATACCCATCGCCTTCTTCTCTCTTGAGATGAGCAATGTGCAGCTTGTCAACCGCCTCATCTCAAACGTCTGTGAGATTCCGGGCAACAAGATTCTCAACGGCCAGCTGACGGATGAAGAATGGGCACGCCTCGACCAGAACATCCGCAAGATGGACGGCGCGCCGCTCTATATCGACGACACGCCGGGACTGTCTGTCTTTGAACTGCGCACCAAGGCGAGACGCCTCGTCAAAGAGAAAGGCGTGAAAATCATCATGATCGACTATCTCCAGCTCATGAACGCCAACGGAATGCGCTTCAACTCGCGACAAGAGGAGGTCTCTACTATCTCGCGCTCGCTGAAAGGTCTGGCGAAAGAGCTCGACATTCCTATCCTCGCGCTCTCGCAGCTCAACCGCTCGGTGGAAAGCCGTGGCGACGGTGAGACGAAAGGCATCGACTCGAAACGTCCGCAACTCTCCGACCTCCGCGAATCGGGCGCCATCGAGCAGGATGCAGATATGGTGCAGTTCGTACACCGACCGGAATACTATCACATCTACGAAGACAACGGACAGGACCTCAGAGGCATGGCGCAGATCATCATCGCCAAGCACCGTAAGGGCGCGACGAAAGACGTGCTGCTCTCGTTCCGCGGAGAATTTACACGCTTTGCCAACAAGAACGAACGCGCAGCAGGCTCTATTACAACAGGCGACGCTGGAGGCGAGATACGCGAATCATCTTTGAGCAGTTTCGCCGGCGACCCCTTCGGCAGCATTGAGCCGCCGGCACCCGGCTTAGACGATATGCCGTATTGACGGACTTGCTTTTTGGTGAAATAATTGCATTGGAGATAAAAATAATTACAATTTGTTTGTATATTTCGAAATTTAATTGTAATTTTGCAGTCTCAAAGGTAAAAAGATAGAAAATCAAAACTTTTTCTTAAATAAAATGAGCGATAGATTGTATATTTTTGACACTACGCTGCGCGACGGCGAGCAAGTGCCGGGATGTCAGCTGAACACCATCGAGAAGATTCAAGTCGCAAAACAGCTTGAAACTCTTGGCGTGGATGTCATAGAGGCAGGCTTCCCCATCTCAAGCCCCGGCGATTTTAATAGTGTCATCGAGATCAGCAAAGCTGTGACATGGCCCACGATATGTGCGCTGACACGCGCCGTGCAGAAAGACATCGACGTTGCAGCCGAGGCATTGCAATATGCTAAGCACAAGCGAATACATACTGGCATCGGTACATCTGAAAGCCACATACGCTATAAGTTCAACTCCACTCCCGAGGAAATAATCGAGAGGGCGGTGGCTGCGGTGAAGTATGCGAAACGATATGTCGAAGACGTGGAATTCTATGCCGAAGACGCAGGACGCACAGACAACGAGTATCTCGCGCGTGTCATCGAAGCTGTGACAAAGGCGGGAGCAACGGTCTGCAACATCCCCGACACCACTGGCTTCCGTGTGCCCAACGAGTATCATGAGAAGATAAAATATCTATACGAGCATGTCGATGCCTTCGCTGCCGGAAAGGCTATCCTCTCTACACACTGCCACAACGACCTCGGCATGGCTACGGCAAACACTGTTGCCGGAGTGCTCGGAGGCGCACGGCAGGTGGAGGTCACAATCAACGGCATCGGAGAACGTGCCGGAAACACCTCGCTCGAAGAGGTGGCGATGATTTTCAAGACACACCCCGACCTCGGCATAGAGACGAACATCAACACTACGAAAATCTATCCTACAAGCCGTATGGTCAGCTCGCTCATGAATATGCCCGTACAGCCGAACAAAGCCATCGTCGGAAAGAATGCCTTCGCACACTCGTCCGGCATACACCAGGACGGCGTGCTGAAGAATGCTTCAACTTACGAAATTATGGACCCGAAGGAGGTCGGCATTGACGATAACGCCATCGTACTGACAGCACGCTCTGGACGTGCCGCCCTGAAACACCGCCTCAGCGTCAACGGAGTGGAGGTCAGTGGAGAGAAACTCGACAAGCTATATCAGGAGTTCCTCAAACTTGCCGACAAGAAGAAAGAGGTCAACGACGACGATATCCTCGTACTTGCTGGCGCCGACCGCGCCGATGCACATGCCATCAAACTCGACTTCCTCCAGGTGACGACTGGCATGGACAACCACTCTAAGTGTGTCGCATCGCTCGGTCTCGACATCTCAGGACAGAAATTCGAGTCATGCTCTACAGGCAACGGTCCGGTTGATGCCGCCATCCGTGCGCTCAAGAAGATTATCCTAAAAGAGATGACACTCAAAGAGTTCACCATACAGGCTATCTCAAAAGGCTCTGACGATGTCGGAAAGGTACACATGCAGGTGGAATACGACAACCATCTCTATTACGGCTTCGGAGCTGACACCGACGTCGTGAAAGCATCGGTTGAGGCATACATCGACTGCATAAACAAATTCAAGAACAGATAATCATCCAGACAACAATGCGAGAACAGTTGACTCGTCAACTAAATACTAACAACTTGTTTACTTGTCAACTAAAAACTATCAACTTGTCAACTCGTCAACTTGTTTACTCGTCAACTAAAAAAACAATTATGGGAAAAACATTATTCGATAAAATATGGGACGCACATGTCGTGCAGAACGTGGAAGACGGCCCTACACAATTATACATCGACCGCCTCTACGCACACGAGGTGACATCACCACAAGCTTTCGACGCTCTGCGCGACAAGCAGATCAAGGTATTCCGTCCCGACCATGTCATCGCCATGCCCGACCATAACACGCCGTCCGACCAGCAGGACCATATCGACGACCCTGTCGGACGGAAACAGGTGGAGACACTCGCTGCCAACTGCGCCGAGTTCGGCATCAGACATTTCGCTATGGGCACTAAAGACAACGGCATCATACACGTTGTCGGACCAGAGAAAGCCCTCTCTCTCCCCGGCATGACAATCGTTTGCGGAGACTCGCATACATCAACGCACGGCGCTGTAGGCGCAATAGCGATGGGCATAGGCACATCAGAAGTGGCGCAGGTGCTCGCGTCGCAGTGCATCCTGCAGTCGAAGCCGAAGACGATGCGCATCAATGTCGAAGGCACACTGCCTCCGATGACGACAGCAAAGGATGTCGCGCTCTATATCATGGCGCAGATGACGACTTCTGGCGCAACAGGCTATGCAGTGGAATATGCAGGCTCTGCCATACGCAATATGTCGATGGAAGGGCGCCTCACGCTCTCAAACCTCTCTATCGAGATGGGTTCGCGCGCCGGACTGATAGCTCCCGACGAGACAACGTTCGAATATATCAAAGGCAGAGAATATGCTCCGAAGGGTGAAGAGTGGGAGAAAGCTCTCGCTGAATGGAAGACACTCTATTCTGACGACGACGCTGTCTTCGACAAAGAAGTGACTTATCGTGCCGAGGACATCACCCCGCGCATCACATACGGTACTAACCCCGGTGCGGGCATCGCCATTGACGAGGCTGTCCCGACGCTCGATGCCATCGATGAGGCTGATAGGACGCAGTTCCTCGGTATGCTCGACTATATGCAGTTCCAGCCAGGACAAAAACTCGAAGGCACAC
Source organism: uncultured bacterium (assembly GCA_945788485.1). Classification (GTDB taxonomy): domain Bacteria; phylum Bacteroidota; class Bacteroidia; order Bacteroidales; family Bacteroidaceae; genus Prevotella. Next base: position 16,248 of record CALZMB010000005.1, read on the forward strand.
CAGTTGACTATTGCTTCCTCGGAGCTTGCACCAACGGCAGAATAGAAGATTTCCGCGCGTTCGCAAGCATCGTGAAAGGAAAGAAGAAGGCTGACAATGTCGTGGCATGGCTCGTGCCTGGCTCTTGGCTCGTTCGTCAGCAGATAATAGACGAAGGCATAGACAAGATTCTCGAAGAGGCGGGCTTTGAACTCCGTCTCCCGTCATGCTCGTCATGCCTCGCCATGAACCCGGATAAAGTGCCGGCAGGAAAACTCTCCATCTCAACCAGCAACCGCAACTTCGTCGGCAGACAGGGACCGGGCGCACGCACCGTACTCGCTTCCCCGCTCGTCGTTGCGGCATCAGCCGTCACTGGTGTCATCACCGACCCGCGAAAACTCTGATTCTTGCTATTCACCTTAAAGCACGATATTTTTTATTATGGCAAAACAGAAATTCAATATAATAGAATCCACCTGCATACCGGTGGCAATAGACAACTGCAACACCGACCTCATCATACCGGCACGCTATCTCGCCAGCACAACACGCGACCCGAAGTTCTTCGGTGATGCCTTCATGCACGACCTGCGTTATGATGCAGAGGGTAATCCTGTACCAGATTTCGTGATGAACCGCCCTGAGTTCTCTGAAGCTCCGCACGAGGGCGTTCACGAGATTATCATCGGAGGACAGAACTGGGGCTCCGGCTCAAGTCGCGAACACGCGGCATGGGCGATTGCCGGCTACGGAGTGAGAGTGGTCATCAGCTCTTCGTTTGCGGATATACACCGCAACAACCTGCTCAACTGCTTCGTCCTCCCTGTTGTCGTATCACGCGAGTTCCAGCAAGAACTCTTCGACACCATAGGGGCTGACCCGCAGGCAAAAGTAAGAGTTGATGTCCCGGCGCAGACTGTGACAAATCTCACAACAGGGCATTCTGAGCATTTCGACATCAACTCATACAAGAAATATTGTCTTGAAAATGCCTACGACGACATCGATTTCCTCCTCGCAAACAAAGACAAGATTGAGGCTTACGAGAAATAGGTATATGATAGCTCTTGCATAGTGATGATGTAATTCATACAGTTTGTGAAACATACGAGAATAGAAATAATGGACTCTACACTCCGCGATGGCGAACAGACCAGCGGAGTGTCTTTTGTGCCGCATGAGAAACTCATGTTGGCACGAGTGCTTTTGCGCGATGTCAATGTAGATAGAATTGAAGTGGCATCGGCTCGCGTATCTGAAGGTGAGCGTGAGGCGGTGAAGATGATATGCCGATACGCGCAGATGGCGGGGATGCTCGACAGGGTTGAGGTGCTCGGCTTTGTCGATAAAGGCAAGTCGATTGACTGGATAAGCGGATGCGGCGGAAAGGTTATCAACCTCCTCTCAAAAGGTTCGCTCAAACATTGTATGCAGCAGCTCGGAAAAACCGCCCCAGAGCATATCTTCGACATCAGACGTGAAGTGGAATATGCCCACAGCAAGGGAATGACCGTCAACCTCTATCTCGAAGACTGGTCCAACGGCATGAAAAACTCTCCCGACTATGTCTTCCAACTAATGGAAGGACTGAAAGACTGCGGCATAAAGCGATTCATGCTCCCTGACACGCTCGGCGTGCTCGACCCCCTCTCCGTCTCACAGTTCTTCGTGAAGATGGTTGACAAATATCCTGACATCCATTTCGACTTCCATGCGCACAACGACTACGACCTCGCCGTAGCCAACTCCCTCTCTGCTGTCCTGGCAGGCGCTGCCGGACTGCATGTCACCGTCAACGGCCTCGGAGAACGCTGCGGCAATGCTCCGCTCAGTTCTGTGCATGTCATCCTCACCGACCATTTCAATGCCGTCACGAACATCAACGAGAACAGGCTGAATGAGGTGAGCCGCGTCGTTGAATCATACAGCGGCATTCCCGTTGCGCCTAACCAGCCTATTGTAGGCGAGAATGTATTCACACAAGTGGCGGGAGTACATGCCGACGGAGACAACAAGGACAACCTCTATTGCAACGCGCTTGCGCCGGAACGCTTCGGAAGAAAACGTGAATACGCGCTCGGGAAAAGCTCGGGAAAAGCAAACATTGAGATGAACCTCCAGGAACTCGGACTGGAACTAACGCCCGAGCAGGTGAAGAAAATCACACAGCGTATCACAGAGCTTGGCGACCGCAAGGAGCGCGTCACACAAGAAGACCTGCCCTTCATCGTCTCTGACGTACTCAAACACTCCGCTCCCGACAGCGAAGACAATGTCAAACTCCTCGGGTATATGGTAAGCCTCGCGTACGGCATAAAACCTATCGCATCAATAAAAATCGCAGTCAACGGAAAAGAATACACGGGAGACGCAACAGGCGACGGACAATATGACGCTTTCGTGAAGGCTCTCAGGCAAATATATTCCGACAAACTCGGCAGAACCTTGCCCGACCTCCTCAACTATGCCGTCACCATTCCGCCTGGAGGACGCACCGATGCCCTCGTGCAGACTGTCATCACATGGCAGCAAGGCACAAACATCTTCCGCACTCGTGCCCTTGATGCCGACCAGACACAGGCGGCAATCAATGCCACATTCAAGATGCTGAACATCATAGAAAAAAAATAAAAAAAAGTGTGCTGAGAATCGTCATCCGATCTTCTCAGCACACTTTTTTCTTACCTTGCCTTGCCTTACGTTGGGGATTTTTGCCCCACAGTCTTGCTAAACAATATTCACATCGTTCTCTTTCATCCACTCCAACCTCTCTTTCGTCCTCTCCTTCACAGGAAACCGCTCAGACGGTATTGACGAGTGTGGCTTCATCCATCCATAACCTTTCAGATAATCAATACATACCTCGTTCTCATCCTCAACCACATCTTTTGCCACTCCGAAGCGAGACAACAGCCAATAAATCACATTCATACCTTTCATATCCATTTTATATTTCAGTTCTTGCTCTTGTTTTTGTTTTCGTCCCTGTCCCCATCCCTTCGCGCCCCCGTTCAGTGTGCCTGCGCCAGCTGCTTTGCCGTCATTGCCACTGTCCCGGAGGTTCTGCCGCTGGGCTGTCCTTCTCATTCCGTCATCCCATACACCACTCTCAGCTTCTCCACATACGCCTCCGGCGAGAACCTCTGCACAATCGTCCTCCTCGCATTCATACCCAGAGAAGCCAAAGCCTGGCGATGTTTGTCCAACCATGCCACAGCACAGACAATGCCCTCCGCACTGCGCACGTCAACAAACACGCCATTTGCATCTTCGATGTCACTTTCGCCACATATCTCGCAAGGCTTCACCACATCCGGAATGGAACCGACAGGTGTGACGACAGGCACCACACCATATCCCATACACTCTAAAAGAGACATAGGCAGCCCCTCGAAATACGTCGGCATGACAAAGACATCTAAACTCCTTAAAAAAGCGTCCTTGCTCTCGCCAGACACCAGCCCGACATATTCAAAGCACTCCCCTAAGTGCGCCTCGTAATCCGGCAGGAACTCGTCCTTCCGCTGCTCCTTGCCCGCAAACCTCAGCTTGAACCGCATCCCCCTCCTCTTCATCTCTATACAGGCATCAAGCAACTCCTTCATGCCTTTGTTCGGCTCTATCCTTCCAAGATAGCCTAAGGTCAAGATATGCCCGGCATCAATCCCAACTCGTGGCGAAACAGGTATATCTGGACAGTTCGGAAGCACCACAACTTTCTTCGCACCGAAACGCTCTTCCAGAATTCTGCGCTCACCTTCGCTCAACACGATAAACGTCACATCCCACGAGAACACCCATCTCATTATCCTCTCCAGAATGAACGGAATCTTACGGGCGGTAAGAAACAGCCCTCCGTGTATATGCACCACCATCTTCCGTCCTCTCCTACGGGCAAAAGACATGAATAGCGGGTCACGCAGTATAGAAGGGGCACTGAGAGGAAACGAGTAGTGTATCAACGCCTCCTCCTCACGTCCGAGAAACGTCTTCCATTCCCTGTATGCCTTCCACGTTCTACGCAGCCTATTCAGCCATCCCTTTTCTTCGTCCGATTTTCCAAGAAGGAAATGGAGATACCTGTCCTTGCTGTTGTTCTGTATGATAAACTGTGCAACACTCGACACACCACTAACATTCTTTGTCGGGTCGAGCGATGGTGCGGTTATTATGATATTCATATATAGTGTGAAAATCAATTTACGTTTTCTCCGTTGCCGTGATTCCACAAGGCCAGCATTCAGCCCACATCAATGGCAGTGCAAACCGAGATTTGTCCTTGGACCCACTGACCGAAGGGAGGGAGTTTCCTTGAGTTTGCGAAAAATGCAGAGCCAAGCTTGCTTGAGCTATGCTGAGGTGCCGCCTGCCTTCGACAAAGTCAATGTTCTACTCGTTGTCTCTGTTGTCGTGAAAGAATCCGTGTCAATCTGTGCAATCTGTGGGACAATGCGGACGTTGTCTCCGTTGCCGTGAAAAATCCGTGCAATCCGTGTTCGTCCGTATGATTGTTCTTTCACGCAGATTTTGCAGATTCCTTTCATACGCTTGACAAAAACCGGAATCCACCCCTTGAAGATTCTTTCTCGCAAATCCCGCAGATGTCGCAGATTCTCTCATCAGATAGACAAAAACCGGAAAAACCCCTTGTGCTTGATGCAAATGATTTCTTCGAGCCCATGATGCTGTAGCCGCCTGAAAATCCTTGAGCCAGCTCAGATATTTTCAGCCACCTACATCATCACCCTACGGGGCTTTTGCATCAATCACAAGGCGATAAACCGAAAAAAACATTGAAAGCAGGAAAACCGTATGTCAAATCCTCAGTGCTTACGGAAACTGCAATTTTTTCACGACAACAAAGACAACAAAGACAACAATGACAACATTTCAGTTGTCAACTGCCGCCCGTGATAAATCACGGCAACAAAAACAACACTTGAGCCACAGAGGATGTAATTAATAAATTAAAATGTACAATGTTTAATGTACAATGAATTATGTACAATGTATAATTTCTGCCATAAGGTTTATTTTTTGTTTATCGCCTTGAAGAGGATGATGCCTTTTGCAAGAAGGTGGTGTTATGCTTTCGGTTTAGGCGTTAAGAGCTCGCTCTTATAAGACTAA